>NZ_CAXSVC010000010.1:0-181515 GCF_964240755.1 Bacteroides sp. HPS0048
CTTGAATATAGTAAATAAGAATAAAGTTAGTCGATTACTTCTGTTGGGTAAAAAATAGTTCTATTATGACAAAAGAAAAACTATTAAAAATAAAAAGAATTTTTCTTGATTTTAGAAAATATTCTTTGTTTAATACAATCTATTTCAATTTTCATTATTTACCTTTTAAGCAAGCTATATTTTTACCTGTTTGGATTACATACCGAAACTATTGTTTATTTAAAGGTAGGTTAGTTATTGAATCGGATAAAATTTATCCTGGTATGATAAAAATGGGAGCCATGCATCTTGCTTATAACCGTCCAAGAGGGATAGCGTTTATTAATAGTGGTGGAATTTTAAAATTTAAGGGGAGCTGTTTTATTGGAAATGATAGTATTATTGATATTGGTGACAATGCAATATTAGAGCTTGGAAATCGGTTTGGTATGACATCTTCAGAATTGAAATGTCGTAAAAGTATAAAAATAGGGAGTAATTGTTCTGTTGGTACATTATCTCGGATAACGGATACTGATAGCCATCTTTTTAAAAACGTTAAAACAGGTAAGGTTTCTAAAGCTAATCAAGAAATTGTAATAGGAAATAATAATTGGTTTGGTTACCGGACTTTAGTTTTAAAAGGTACTCATAGTTGCGATGATGTTATAGTTTCAGGTTGCTCGGTTGTAACGAAAAGAACTGAATTTGTCAACAAATGTATTGTTTCTGGTAATCCTGCAACTATTGTAGGCGTTGGTTATTATAGAGACCCGTTTGATGAGGATCCTAAAGATCACGAGGATTAATTTTTTCTTACTACAGTATGGGGAATAAAGGACGTATACTAAAAAATACTTTCTTTTTATATATAAGATTAGTTGTAGTATTACTGGTCGGAATCTATACTACAAAAATTATTTTATCAGCTTTAGGTTTTGATGATTTTGGTATATATAATGTTGTAGGTGGACTTGTAACGACATTTACAATTTTAACATCTTCTCTTTCTAACGCTTGTAGTCGATTTATTACATATGAGATGGGGAAACAATCTGGAAACAGATTAAATTTAATGTTTTCCACATCTCTAATGATTATGGCTATTTTATCATTAATACTTGTAGTGTTTGTAGAAACTATAGGGTTGTGGTATTTAAATACATATATGAACATTACGCCTGATCGTTTATATGCGGCAAATTGGTGTTTACAATTTAGTCTGTTTACTCTGATCGCTCAATTGTTCGCTGTTCCTTATAATGCTTCTATTATAGCTCACGAAAAGATGGGAATTTTTGCATATATAAGTATAGTTGATGTATTATTAAAACTCATAATCGTTTATTTATTACAAGTATCTACTTTTGATAAGTTGATTTTTTATTCGTTTCTTTTATTTTTAGTATCTTTATTGATGTTGGGCATTTACATGCTGTATTGTACTCGAAATTTTTATGAAACGCATTTTCGGTTGATTTATGATAAAGCCGTAATAAAAGATATGTTTGGCTATGCGAGTTGGAATTTTTTAGGTGATTCTTCAATTCTAGCGAGGACGCAAGGGATTGATTTAGTGATGAATTATTTTTATGGTTCTGTTATAAATGCTTCAAGAGGAATTTCTGTTAAAATATCCACGATGGCTACTGGATTTGTTAGTAACTTTCTTTTGGCAATCAGACCTCAAATATTACAAAATTTAGCTCAAAAAAAATATGACGAATTATATGATTTAATTTTTTATGGTACCAGGTTTTCTTACTATTTAGTATTAATAATATCTATACCTATTATATTGGAAGCTCCTTTGGTTTTAAAGCTATGGTTGAATGAATATCCTCCGTATACTGTTGAGTTTGTGCGTTTAACTTTTGTAGGTACATTGTTGGAAAGTCTTACAGGTACTGTAGTAATAGCTATAGTGGGATGTCGTAATATAAAAAAATATATGATAGCAATTTTTTTTGTTAGTATTTGTACCGCGTTACCTTTCTGCCTTTTATTTTCTTCGTTAGGTTTATCTCCTGTATTTGCTTTTATTTCTTCTTTGTTTCCTGTGCTATTTGGAATAGGGATTAAGGTTATATATGCTAAGAAAATGTTTAATTTTCCTATAGGTTATTTTTTGAGAAAGGTAGTAATGAGATTATTAGTTGTTACATTTCTTAGTCTACTTTTACCACTTCTTTTATATGTTACATTATTTCATAATAGTTATCGACTTGTAGCAGTTCTTTTTTTAGGGATGCCTTATGTTGCTTTTATAATTTATTTGTTGGGGTTAACTGGCAATGAAAAAAAACAATTATACCATCGTTTTTTCCATAAAAGAAAGATATGAAATTAATAAAGCGTTATGGATGTAGTAGTCATATTTAATGGTTTAGGTAATCAGTTATCTCAGTATAGCTTTTATTTGGCTAAACAGAAATACTGTAAAAATTGTACCTGTATTTTTGATTCGCGGGGCGTTAATAACCATAATGGTTTCGAATTGAATCGTCTCTTTGGCATTGAAATCCCCAATACTATAAAAAATAGAATTCTATATTGGCTATTTCAACTCAAAAAGAGAAAAATCGTATCTTCACTTTTATCATTACTGAAAATTAGAATAATAAAAGAAGACAACAAATATCTTTTTAATGAAGATTTGCTCGTTAAGAGTCCTTTGGGTATTAATTTTTATTGGGGAGGATGGCCTAGCGAGAAGCATTTTAAGGCAATAGAAAAAGAGGTGAAGGGAACTTTCTCATTCCCAAATTCTGAAGAAGATGAGGTGTTTAATAAAATGAAAACTGAAATAGAAAAGAATCCAACTTCTGTTTCGTTGCATATAAGAAGAGGAGATTATCTGAAGAAAACAAATAGCATTTATCAATTTGGAGGGGTTGCTACAGATGATTACTTTAAAAAGGCTATTCAATACACAATTAAGCATATAAATAATCCTTCTTTTTATGTATTTTCAGATGACATAAATTGGTGCCGAGAACATTTTATCGGTAATGAATATCACTTTGTTGATTGCAATAATGGTTTAAATTCATGGCGTGATTTATATCTTATGTCTCTTTGTCGTCATCATATTAATTCTAATAGTACTTTCTCATGGTGGGGTGCTTGGCTTTGTGAATATGATGATAAAATCGTAATTACTCCGGAGGAGTATATAAAAGATTTATCCACTCCTGATGTTTATCCAGCAGAATGGATTAAATTATAATTTTATATTTATGAAAAATTGTGTATTTACTATAGTTGCCACCAACTACGTTGGACTGGCGCAAGCTTTGCAGAAATCCATTGAAAAATATAATAAGGATGTTGATTTCTATATTGTTGTTGCAGATGAACCTGCTGGTGAAGTAAAATCAAAATTACCATGTAACGTATTTGTAGCTAAAGAAATATTGTCATATTCCGATTCGAAATGGTATGAAATGGCATTTAAGTATAATCTAACAGAGTTTTGTACTGCCATCAAGCCTGCTTCTATACAATATTTCTTTGCTAAAGGTTACAATAAAGTTATATATTTCGATCCTGACATTCTTACTTTTGACAGTTTGGATTTCGTTTGGAACAAGTTGAATGATTACAGTGCTGTTGTTACTCCTCACATATTAACGGCAGAAGTTGAATATTCGGGGAATTTAAAGGAACAGAGATTACTCTATTCTGGAGTATTTAATATGGGTTTTGGAGCTTTTAAACAGACTCGTGATGTTACTAATTTCTTAAAATGGTGGAAAAATCGTCTTGAAGACTATTGTTTTGCCGATTCTAATCTGAATTTGTTTACAGACCAGAAGTGGGTTGATATGCTTCCTTGCTTTTTAGGTACACAGCTATATGTGTCAAGAAATAAAGGGATGAATGTTGCTCCTTGGAATTTTCATGAAAGAAAAGTCATTCAAGGTACAGAAAAACTAAAAATAGGATCAAGACTGCTGGATGAAGAATTAGATAATTTGATTTTTGTGCATTACTCTGGATATAATTATAAATCACTCATATCGGGTGAAGTGATTCAACAGAATATATCGGACATCAAACAGTACGAAGATATCATTGTGCTTTTCAATGAGTATGGATCTGCACTTAAGCAAGCTAACATTGCAGCTTTTATAGACCAAAAATATACCTATAATTATTTTTCTAATCATACATATACCATTAGTCTGGCTGTTAGAAGATTATTTAGAGGGTTGGTTGAAAATGGTAATGATATAGAAAATCCATTTGATTGTAATTCAGATTTCTTTAACCGTTTAAGTAGTAAGGGATTTGTGAGAAAGAATCAAGAGTTTAACTCAGTAGTTTATAATGAACAATCGCAAAATACTCAAAAAACGATATCTCGAATTAATACTTTATTTGGTTTTGTATTTAAAATCATTGGTGCAGATCGATATTATAATTTGACAAGGGCATTGCGCAAATATGGAATTTGGGAAAATCATTCGTTTTTAATAACCAAAGGAACTGAAAGTTATAAATTCAGAAGACTTTAATTGTAGCATGTTTATTAAGGAATTTATTCGTAAAGGCAGCCATAAATTACAGATTGTGTGATTTATATACATTGATAGTCGTTAGTTGAATGTATTACATTACTTTTCTGTTTTTAGCGTTGTGCGCGTATATAGAGATAACAAAGGGGTGGACAAAAAGGTCCATAGGTACTTTATTAATCTTATGTATAGTATGGTTTATATTGCATGATGGTTTAAGGTGGGGGATAGGATCTGACTGGACACCTTATTATAAGTATTTTCAAAATTGTCTGATGTCAGATAATCGAACCGGATTTGAGCTTGGTTATGCTTTGATGAATAAGTTTGTTAGGGGCTTTACAGACAGCTATACTGTATATTTACTATTGCATGCAATTGTTGTATATTCAGTATTCTATTGGTTTACTAAAAAGTATTCACCCTATCCGCTAATGAGTCTTTTGGTATTATACTACTCGATGATAGGTTATTTGGGAATGAATAGGCAATACTTGGCATTAGTTATATGTTTATTGTCTGTTCCTTTTATACTAAGACATAAGTATATGGTAAGTATTGTTATTATTGCTTTTGCGTGCTTATTTCATATCAGTGCCTTAATGTTTGTACCATTGTTATTCTTTACAAGACGAATTCCATCTCAAATTATATGGTTTTCTTTGTTAATAATTTCTTTAGTATCTATTTCGGGAGTAATCAACAAGTTGCCTTTTGAAATGTTATTTGTGGCAAGTGATGATTTGGATCATAAGATGTCTTTTTATATAGAAAATACTTCTGATTTCACTTCTTCAATTCCCTCAAAACTATTAGGTATCGCTCGTCGTGGCATAATAGTGTTCTCGGTTTTATTACTGCGGAATCGAATACCTTCTGTTGATAAGAGTTTTGATTTTGTTTTTAACGTAAGTCTTTTATCCTTACTCTTATATATATTTTTTAGTGGAACGGTTTTGCAAATATTAGTATCGCGCGGGGTATTATTTTACTCTATTTTTGAAGTGTTACTCATCCCTTATTTAATTCGAATACTTAATAGTGTAAAAGCAAAACAAATTGCTTTTTGCTTTTTGATTATTTGGGGGTTATATTCTATGAATAAAAGTATGGATGCATATAGTTATCTCGGAGTTGATATATTTAGGCCATATAATGCCGTTTATATTGATTCTGAATATGTCGCATTACATTAATAATTGGAGTTGTATAATGAAACCTATTTTGTTCTTTCACAGAAATATCAAATGTGGCTTTAGTATAAATAAAGTATCACAGACTTTTATTCGAAAAATAGATGATTACCAAGAGTTTTATGCTCCTTTTAATCGTGCTGATGTAATAAGTCTGCTGAGGAATTTATTATTTGTTTTCCGGCATCGTAATAAACATGCAATAAACCATATAACAGGTGATATTCATTATTGCATTATGGCTTTATTAGGTTGCAAATCGGTTCTGACTATCCACGACACGAATATGTATGATTTCTGCAGGAACCCGCTGAAGCGATGGGTGTTTCGTTGGTTTTGGTTTAAGTTACCAATTAGATTTGCTGGGAAAGTGGTATGCATCTCTACTGAAACAAAACGTAGGGTACTGCAATTTTCTAAACGAAAGGATATAGAGGTGATCTACAATGCAGTAGATGATTCATTTCTTCGACAAAAACCTCAGCCTGTTCCATACCATAAGAAGCCCCATATTCTTTTGATTGGAACCAATGTTAATAAGAATGTGGTCCGCACAATTGAAGCATTGAGTGGCATTGAATGTCAGTTAATTATAATCGGCCATCTAAATGACGAAATATCTAATGCGCTCAAAAAGCATCAAATGGATTACATTATAAAAACAAAATTGAGAGATGCGGAGATTATCGAAGAATATCGGGCTTGTGACATCGTAAGTTTTTGCTCAATTTATGAAGGTTTTGGAATGCCTATTATTGAAGGGAACGCTATGGGGCGTCCTGTGATAACTTCTTGTATCGAACCGCTTATCGAAATTGCAGGTGATGCAGCCCTTCTTGTATCTCCTTACGATGTTGAAGATATGCGTCGAGGATTTTTGAACTTAATAAATGATTCCACACTGAGATTGCGTCTCGTTGAAAATGGATTAAAGAACATCATGCGTTTCCAAAGTCAGGAAATCGCTAAACAATACATGAATTTATATAAGTCGCTTTAAGTATAAACGAATTTATGAAAAAAATCATAGTAGTTTCTGCTGTGAATTTAGTAGAAGGTGGTACCTTAACAATTTTCAAAAATGCACTTACAGAGTTGAACGAACATTTTGCGGAAAGATATCGTATTATTGCCTTGGTACATGATAAAAAATTGGCTTATTTCCCCAATATCGAATATCTTGAGTATCCATGGGTGAAGAAGAGATGGATTAATCGTGTATATTTTGAATATTTCTTTTGTCGTTCACTCTCTAAAAAGCTTAACGCATATCTATGGTTAGCCATTCATGATATGACACCGGACGTAACTGCAACATTACGAGTTGTTTACTGTCATAATCCCACTCCTTTCTACCATCCAAAGCTATCTTCTATTAAGTATAGTTATAAAGAGTATCTCTTCTCCCAGTTTTATAAATACCTTTATCGAATAAATATCAAAAAAAATGATGCTGTAATAGTGCAGCAAAATTGGTTGAAAAAGGCTTTTATGGGGTTGTATAATTTGGAAGATAAGAAAATAATTGTGGCTAAGCCTTTTGAAAATCCTTCTCCTGAGGTAGAGATCTCATTGAGACCTGATAACAATAGTATTACTACTTTTTTCTATCCGTCTTTACCACGAACTTTTAAGAATTTTGAGATAATCTGTGAAGCTTCTAAGTTGTTGCTCCAAAAGGGGGTGAATAGTTTTAAAGTGGTGCTGACGATTGATGGAAGTGAAAACCGCTATACACGTGACATTTTAAAAGTTTATGGAAATATCAAGCAAATCAAATTTGCAGGATTAATGTCTAAAGAGAAGGTTTCGGAGATGTATGTCAAGTCATCTTGTTTGATATTCCCTTCGAAACTTGAAACATGGGGATTGCCTATTTCGGAATTCATTCCTTTTAATAAGCCAATGATTGTAGCCGACTTACCTTATGCATACGAAACTGCTATGGGAGCTAAACAAACCGCTTTCTTCAATACAGAATCGGCTGAAGATTTGATGGCTCGAATGAGTGAGGTTATTGAAGGGAACTTGAGTCATTTCAAATTAGTTCCTAAAGAGGCTGAATCTGATGATGTCGTGTATACATGGACAAATTTGTTTAATAAACTATTGAAATAGATCTTATATACCATGTTGGAGATAACAAATAATGATCAAGATGTTAACAAATCATTAATTGGAGGCAAAAGAAAGAAATGGGTGGATTTCGGCAAGGGAATTTCAATGTTTTTAGTAGTACTCTACCATAGTGAAGTCTATTACCCTATCACAAATTATAATTTTAGCTATCTGTTTGCATACTTTAGGATGCCGTTTTTCTTTTTTCTTTCAGGCTATTTATTTACATCTAACTACCTGCAATTTTCGCTGAAACGTAAGATGCTTCAAATTTTACGAGGAATCGTTTGGACATATCTGATATTTACTCTTATATTATTTGTTCCTAAATCTATCAGTCATAATATTCCTTTATCTGTTGGATTACAAGAAATTGTATTAGGTTGGGCTTCTTGGTTTGTGGTAGCTTTAGGTGTAGCACAGGTGATGTTCGGATGGGTATTAAGCAAGACTAAGAACCATAAAGCAATTTTTACCTTTAGTTTAGTGTGCCTGATATTGGGCTATTGTATTTCTATTTGGTATCCTGAGCGTTTGCCTTACTATTTCGATCGAGCATTATTAATTGTGCCATTCTTTGGATTGGGATTTTTTTATCGTATCTATGAAAATATAGTTGATCGATACGTGCCAGTGAAATGGTGGGTGTTATTGCTTTTAGTAGTTTGTTATTTTGGTTTCTATATCTATGATTCGATGCATTGGCATACCATGACTTCGGCCTTCGGCCCCAAGGATTATCATAATTTCATGCTATATCTTTGTTATGCTGTTTTAGGTATTATGATGATGGTAAGGCTTGTGAAGCTGGTACCCCCTATACCATGGATTTGTTTTATAGGAGTTAATAGCTTGGTATTTTATTACTTGAATGGTGGAGCTATTACGATTATAGTTGCCATCTGTAATAGATTGAATTTACATCTGCCGATTGCTATTCAACAACAATTTGGATATATAGAGATACTATTTATGGCAGTTATCACCTCATTAATGATAACTGTTGTCGTAAAATTTATTCGCCGTTATTGTCCCGTGATGATTGGAGATAAGAATGCTTTTAATCATTGGGCAAAGATTTTAAGACTAAAAATTAAGTTCTGAGAAACAATCATAACTTGATTATTAAATTGGACATTAATAGCCATAGACATTATATTCCATTAAACTACGGTATCGTCAGAAATGGTGGTAAAAGTAGTAAGAAAATGAGTGTAACCTATCAATAACCTTAAGGAATGAACCTTACGAAAGCTGACCACTCAGTGTAACAATATGCTTCATTTCGGTAGTGACGAAGGGGTGAATATAGTAGCAGCTTATCATAGTGCTATAAGTACAGTGAAGTTCCATGGCCGATCGGCTTGGAATATTTGTGTAATTTTTTTAAGATTTTTTTTAATGGGTACAGAGGTTATGTTAATCTCACTCCTCGAAACATCGGTTTGACAGTAATTAACCGCTAATAAATCGTTTAAATTTTAATTATATACGTTTTTAGGCACTGAAAAGTGCCTAAAATAGCGGAATGATCTAAATTGAGTATTAACTAAAACTTAGAATAAAGTGTATGAAATAACAGCTACTATTGTCACATATAGGAATCCTGATTCCATTTTGTTGAAAACTATCAAAAGCTTTTTGAATACAAAAGTTGAAGTGCGGTTATATATTATAGATAATTCTCCAACAGATAGATTAAGGAATATTTGTAATGATCCTCGTGTAGAATATATATTTATGAACTCTAATAATGGCTTTGGAGCAGGGCATAATGTGATTTTACGTAATGCATCCAAAATGGGGAAATATCATTTAGTTTTAAACCCTGATGTGTTTTTTGAAAAGGGAACATTGGAAAAATTGTATGATTATATGGAAAACAATCTGGATGTTGGAAATGTAATGCCTAAAGTTATTTTTCCAAATGGTGAACTTCAATATTTATGTAAACTATTACCTACTCCTCAAGACTGGATTGTTAGAATGTTTATTCCTATAAAAAAGATAAAAGAAAGAATCGATTATAATTTAGAAATGCATTTCGCGGACTATGATAGCGAGATGAATGTACCATATTTATCAGGTTGTTTTATGTTTTTACGTAAAACTGTCATAAAAGAAATCGGTGTGTTCGATGAGGGTATTTTTATGTATGGTGAAGATACTGATTTGAATAGACGAATTTATAAGAAATATAAAACGATGTATTATCCTAAAGCAGTCATAACCCATAATTTTGAGAAGGGGTCTCATAAAAATTTTAGATTATTGTGGATTCATATTAAGGCTGCTATATATTATTTGAATAAGTGGGGATGGTTTTTTGATAAGGAACGTACTTTAATAAATAGAAAAACAAAAACTATTTATTCAGTAAAATAATCACTTCTATGAATCTTCTATTTACAGGAGCTTCCGGCTTCCTGGGCAATAACATTTATCCTCTATTAAAAGATAATTATTCTATTGCTACTATCGGATTGGCTTTACAAGATAATTATTCCGCCAATTTAGCTATAGAAATACCTAATCTAACAGAAAAGTATGATATTGTTCTTCATGCTGCCGGTAAAGCCCATTCAATTCCTAAAACAGAGGAGGAGAAACAGGCTTTTTTTGATATCAATTTACAAGGTACTAAACATTTATGTACTGCCTTAGAAAATAGTGGTGTACCCAAATCTTTCATTTTTGTCAGTACTGTTGCTGTTTATGGCTGTGATTATGGTGAGAATATAACAGAGGAACATCCTCTAAATGGAATGACACCTTATGCCTTAAGTAAAATACAAGCAGAGCAATATTTACAGGAATGGTGTAATAAACATCATGTGACTTTAGGAATTATTCGCCCTTCATTGATTGCAGGACCTAATCCTCCGGGAAATTTAGGTGCTATGATCAATGGGATACGTAATGGTAAATATTTCAGCATAGCTGGTGGCAGAGCCCGGAAAAGTGTTTTGATGGTGCAAGATATTGCGAATCTGATCCCATTATTAGCAGAGCAGGGTGGTATCTATAATGTTTGTGATACCTATCAGCCTACATTCCGGGAATTAGAATCCGTGATATGTAGGCAACTTGGTAAGTCAATGCCGCTTTCCATTCCGTATTGGTTGGCAAAAAGTATGGCTGTTGTCGGTGACTGTTTGGGAAGCAAAGCGCCTATTAACTCTTTAAAACTGAATAAAATAACCAAATCTTTGACTTTTAGTAATGAGAAAGCAGTGCGTGAATTGGGGTGGAAACCAATGAATGTATTGGAGAATTTTAAAATTGAATAACTATGCTTTGGGGAGTTATAGGAGGTTTATTAGGTCTGGTTATTTTAATCTTTAGTGGCCTCCAACTGTGGTTTTATCTGATTAATAAAAACGAATAATGTATTATTTAATAGTCTTAGTTCTGCTCTTCCTGGCAGAACTTTTTTATTTCCGTATTGCTGATAAATGTAATATCATTGACAAACCCAATGAGCGCAGTTCGCATACCCGGATCACTTTGCGGGGTGGGGGAATCATCTTCTATTTTGGAGTATTAGCCTATTTCTTCACGAATCATTTCGAATATCCCTGGTTCATGCTTGCCTTGACATTGATCACCTTAATCAGTTTTATAGATGATATCCGTTCTACTTCTCAGGCATTGCGATTAGTGTTTCATTTCTCTGCTATATCTTTGATGTTCTATCAGTGGGGACTGTTCTCTCTTCCTTGGTGGACAATCCTTGTAGCGCTAATAATATGTACCGGTATTATCAATGCTTATAACTTTATGGATGGTATTAATGGTATCACAGGCGGATACTCTCTGATTATTTTAGTAGCTCTTGCCTATATAAACAGAGAGATTGTTTCTTTTGTGGAACAAGAATTGATTGTTACTGTTCTTTGTTCCGTACTGGTTTTTAATTTCTTTAATTTCCGAAAGCATGCAAAATGCTTTGCCGGTGATGTAGGTTCGGTGAGTATAGCATTTATCGTTTTGTTTCTTATCGGTAAGCTGATAATCAAGACGGAGGATTTCAGTTGGATTATACTATTGGTTGTTTATGGGGTAGATAGTGTACTTACCATTATTCATCGTCTGATGCTTCATGAAAATATAGGATTGCCGCATCGGAAACATCTGTATCAGATTATGGCAAATGAACTGAAGGTACCTCATGTGGTAGTTTCTTCTGTTTATATGATAGTACAGGCATTGGTAATAGCAGGATATTTCTATTTTCAGGAATATAGCTATTGGTATTTGTTAGGGAGCATACTTATCCTAAGTGGAACGTACATCTTGTTTATGAGGAAATATTTCCGTTTACATTTCTTGATATAATATAATTCTTCCAATTACCTCTTATTATCTAAATTATAATTATTATATTTGCAATAATTGTAAATGTAATAATCGTATAATATGCATATAGCTAATCCTTTTGTTGTTGGGGGATACATTTCTCCTCATTACTTCTGTGATAGAGAAGTAGAGACAGAACTATTAATTCGTAATATTACAAATGGTAGGAATGTGGCTCTTATTTCTACTCGCAGAATGGGAAAGACAGGGCTGATACGGCATTGTTTCTATCAAAAGGAGGTAAAAGAGCATTATAATACCTTTTTTATAGACATCTATGCCACTTCAAGTTTACGTGAATTTGTATTTGCTTTGGGGAAAGAGATTTTTGAGAAATTGAAACCTAAAGGAAGGAGGTTTATAGATAATTTCTTTTCTGTTATTTCTTCTCTGCGTGCAGGATTCAAGTTGGACAGTGTGACGGGAGAGCCTGTTTTTGATATAGGTTTGGGGGATATTCATGCAGCAGAGACTACTTTGGAAGAGATTTTCACTTATCTGGAACAAGCGGATAAACCCTGTATTGTAGCTATTGACGAGTTTCAGCAGATAGGTACCTATGCTGAAAGAAATGTGGAAGCGGTATTGAGGACAAAGGTGCAGCATTGTCGGAACTCTTTTTTCATTTTTGCCGGAAGTCAAAGACATATCATGATGAATATATTCAATAGCCCAGCCCGACCTTTTTATCAAAGTGTAAGCATGATGCATCTGGATGCTATTCCTTTGGTGGCATACAAACCTTTCGTAAAGGAGTTGTTTACCGAAAACGGGAAATATATAACAGACGAATTGGTTGAAGAGGTTTATGAGTTTTTTGAAGGGCATACCTGGTATGTACAATTAGCTATGAATGAATTGTATATACTGACTGCTAAAGAAGAAACGTGTGATAAACCAATGCTCAAAACTGCTTTGGACAATATTATAGCCATGCAGGATTTTACTTATCAGGAAATATTCTCCCGTTTGCCGGACAAACAGAAGGAGGTGATTGTTGCCATCGCAAAAGAAAAAAAGGCGGAGGGAGTTACTTCTGCCCGATTTATAAAACAATATCGTCTAAGCTCTTCCAGTTCGGTGCAATCCGGTTTGAAAGGATTGATGGAAAAAGATATGGTGACGCAAGAACAAGGAGTTTATCAGGTTTATGACAAACTATTGGGTGTTTGGCTAAGACGAAATTATTAAAATACTTTTTCGGGAGAAGGATCGATTCAAAGGTGCATATATTAGGAACCACGCAATTCTTTCTTATCTCTCTTTTGCCAATGTAAACACAAATTCCAGTCCTCCGCCCTGATTGTTTTTCGCTGAAATACTTCCTCCGTGAATAATCACTGCATTCTTCACAATAGCAAGTCCTAACCCTGTTCCGCCTAATTTGCGTGAGCGTCCTTTGTCAACCCGGTAGAAGCGTTCGAACAAACGGTTCAGGTGCTCGGGAGAGACACCTACACCGGTATCTGCAAAGCTGAAATAGTAGAAGTTCTCGTCTTCACGGAAACAGTTGATATGGATATGAATATCACTCCCTGCATAAGCAATGGCGTTATCCATCAGATTACGGAAGATAGAGTAGAGTAGGGAGTAATTGCCGCGTACCTGAATGTCTTTTTTCAAAGAGTTGACTACTGTGATGTGTTTCTCTTCTAATTCCAACGATACTTCATTGACGATGTTGGTCACCAATATACTGATATTTACCTTTTCCATATCTATCATATTGGCTGCTTCATCCATGCGGGTCAGTACTGAGATGTCACGTAGCAGTCGGCTGAGGCGGTTACTTTGAGCATAACATCTCTCTAAGAACACGTTCATCTTGTCACGCGGGATATTGTCATTGCTGACAATTGTTTCCAGATATCCCTGAATACTACTGACAGGTGTCTTTAATTCATGAGCAATGTTCTGAGTGAGTTGACGTTTCAAACGTACCTGTTCCTCTTCCAAAGTGACATCATTAATACTTATTTCAAAACTCATATCCTGGAAGATAATGCATTCTACGATAAAGTTTTTACCGTTTTTGTTAATGGTGATGGACATTCGTTTCTCTTCCTTACCGGATGGGCGTTTGGGAGCTTTATTGATGAAGTCTGTGATTTCTTTCAGCTCACTGATAGTAAATACCTCCTCAGCCGTCTCAAGATTAGAGTCCGAAATAAGGTTGCTGTATTGTGTAAACAGGTTATTTACTAATATCTCTTTCTTGTCTTTATTAAATACACCCAGTCCTTCATGGGAAATCTGAAGGTGAGTGATTAGCTTCTCACGCTCAATGTAAAGAGCCTCTTTGGTCTCGTGCAGACGTTTGTATATCTGAATGATGTGTTGGGATATTTCTCCCAGTTCGTTATGGGGGAAGGCCGATTGCATAGCCATTTCAATAGGTTCATTCCGGTCTGCCCGCATGGCAAATTCTCTCAGTTGGCTGATAGAGGTTCCTAACTTATTGGTGAATTTATAGAAGATAATAACCAGCAATAAAGTTACAATAGCAGTAAACCATATATAATGTGAATCCGCTTTCAGGTTGTTTATCAGACTGACATTATAAGGTAAGGCAGATCGTATAATATAATCTTTGTAGAGAGTGGCGGAATAAAAATAAGGTGTACCTGTAGTTTCGGAGGTACGCCGTACATCAAAACCATTGCCTGCCGTTAGAGATTTTACCACTTCCGGACGATTAATATGGTTTTCAAACCGGGAGTTGTTTTTTTCATAGCTGTCATAAAGCACATTTCCATCCAAATCAATAACTGTCACACGAAGATCTTTTAAAGCATGACTACTGATATAGTTATTCAACTCCTTCTGTATGGAGGAAGAAGTAGGGATCTTCTCATGTAGACGGGCATTATAGTCCTGTAACTGTGAATGCAGGAGATCTACCTTATACTCTTTTTCACGTTGATACTGGTAGGCTATAAAGCAGGCTGCAAAGACCAGAAACAAAGAGATGACTGAAAGAAAAAGCTTTCGGCTGAAAGAGAGAAAATGTTTTTGATTGACAGGTAGATTCATGATAAATAATTATTATTTTATTCTGTTTCAAAGCAGTACCCATATCCTAAGCGGGTTACAATCCGCTTGCCATAGATACCTATTTTTTTACGCAGCCGGGTGATATTGACATCAATAGTTCGATCGAGTACATATACCTCATCACTCCATATCCGGGCTAAGATATCCTCGCGGGAGAATACGCGACCTTTGTTTTGTAATAACAGAAAGAGAATTTCAAATTCTTTTTTTGTTAATGCTACTTCTTCATCATCTATACTTACTTTCTTTTTGGTGATGTCGATAGTTAGGGTTTGGTAAGTGATCTGTTCCGGTGCTTTTTCTGTTTCTATAGTAGCAGTACGGCGTAATACAGCTTTGACGCGGGCTATCACTTCACGCAAAGAGAAAGGCTTGGAGATATAATCGTCTGCTCCGAGATTGAATCCGGTAACCGTATCGTTCTCTGTATCTTTGGCTGTGATAAAGATAATAGGCACGTGGGCTGTTTTCTTATCTTTTTTCAGCATATTAGCCATCTTGAATCCTGAAATTTCTCCCATCATCACATCCAATAGTAGCAGGTTATAACTGCTGATGTCCATTTTCAGAGCTTCTTCGGCAGAATTGGCCGTGTCTACTTCGTATCCTTCATTTTCAAGATTGAATTTCAGAATCTCACAGAGATCTTCTTCGTCGTCGACAACTAAAATGCGGTAATCGTTCATAATTTAATAATTATTTAATGTGCCAATATGATAGTATGCCAATTAAAAGAAGGTAACGCAACCGACAGGCATATTATTCATATTACAAATATAATCTTTATTTTATTTCGTTGCAAAGGTGAGGCCTTTTTGTTACGACGGAGTGAAACACGTATTACAATTGCGTTACGACTTTCTGTTTTCCAACAAAAAAGAACTATCTTTGTTATATCTAAACAAACGGAAGACAAAATGATGAAAATAGATTTGAAACAGCGGAAACGGGAGGTGCTGGGTGTTATTGCCATATTGCTTATCATTGTGAGCGGTATGTCTATATACAAATGTACTTCTTTTCATTCCGGCTTTGAAATAATGGATGATTTGGGTGGGAATATTTTCCCTTCTGCCATCTTGTCCGTAGCTACGACGGATGCACAGGTGATTGAACCGTCTGATTCTCTTTATATAGGCAATCCGAAATCGTGTATTGCTATAAGAGTAAAATCTCGCTCGGCTTATAGCCGGGTGCGCATTGAAGTGGCCGAGACTCCTTTCTTTTCACGTTCGGTGTCTGAATTCATTCTTGAGAAACCACGAAAAGAGTACACGATCTATCCTGATATTATCTGGAATTATGAAGCACTGAAAAATAATGTGCAGGCAGAACCGGTCAGTGTGGCTATTACGGTAGAGATGAATGGTGAAGATATGGGACAACGGGTACGAACGTTTTCGGTACGTAGCGTCAATGAGTGCCTGTTGGGGTATGTCACTAACGGAACAAAATTTCATGATACCGGTATCTTTTTTGCAGCTTATGTCAATGAAGAAAATCCGATGATTGATAAACTGTTGCGTGAGGCACTGAATACCCGTATTGTAAATCGCTTTTTAGGGTATCAGAATACAACAGCCGGTGCGGTAGACAAGCAGGTATATGCTCTTTGGAATGTGCTTCAGAAGCGTAATTTTCGTTACAGTTCGGTTTCTAATACCAGCCTTTCGAGCAATGTGGTCTTTTCGCAACGGGTACGCACGTTTGATGATGCATTGGAGTCTTCGCAGATAAACTGTGTGGATGGGAGTGTATTGTTTGCTTCTTTACTTCGTGCCATTAATATTGATCCTATTCTGGTACGTACGCCGGGGCATATGTTTGTGGGCTATTATACAGATAACTCTCATAAAGAGATGAATTTTCTGGAGACTACAATGATTGGTGATGTTGATTTGGATGATTTCTTCCCGGATGAACAACTGGATTCTACCATGGTAGGCAAGTCACAGAATCAAATGTCGTTGCTTACTTTTGAGAAGTCGAAGCAGTATGCGAATAAGAAGTACAAGGAGAATGAAAAAGGAATTCACTCCGGCAGGCTGAATTATATGTTTCTTGAAATATCAAAAGATGTACGAAGAAAGATCCAGCCGATAGGAAAGTAGAAATGGTCCTATCGGCTGGCCTTGAGTTATTGAGCGGAGAGTATTTCGAAACGTGCTGTCATTTGATATCTCAGCTTGATTGTTTTAAAATTCTCCGGATTGCTATCATAACTTTGCAAAGCAACATTACTCATGGCAGACTGGGGTTGGAAATGATAGTAGTTTCTGTCTTCCGGTTCTATGATCCGAAGAACATTGCCGAGTTTCTGTCCCAAAGACTCTACCAGATAAGTGGCTTTCTGCCGTGCAGCTTTTAAGGCTTCTATCTTCCCTTTTGCACGATACTCCTGCATGTCTTTGTTCTTTAGTTCACCGATGTTCATTGACTGAATTCCTCTGGTATCGACATACTTTATAATCCGGTCTATCTGCCCGAAATTCTGTAGTTTTATATCAAATCTTTTGGCTATCAGAAAATCTTTTCCCTGTTCACGCCAATAGTCTCCTACTTCCTGGGTCTGGATATCTGTTTGGGGGTTGCCGGCACGCTTTAAAGCATTCATCAGGTAACGTTCGATTTCTGTTATGGGGACTTTCGTCTTGTAATCTTCCGGTTTGCTTTTTGCTTCGAACTCTTCCTGCCAGAATTCTTTTATAGTAATCATAAAATGAATTTCATCGGGAATGATTTCTATTTCGGAACTTCCGGTAACTTCAATATAGCGGGCGTTTACGTCCGGTTCCTGAGCCGATAACGATACGATCCCCCCTAACCATAGGGCAATGAGCACTGCGAATGTTTTCATATTCTTCCTACTTTTAATTTATTGTATTTGTTGCCGAAGATAAGAGTTCTGTGAAGGAAAAACAAATGAGACAACATTTATTGTTTATTGTTTTTTGCATATCCGCTTTGGGAGTGTTATTTTTGTCGGAATATTATCTATTGCACAAAAGAAAAAGTCAGAATAAGTATGATACAAGGTAAGAAATTTATCTCTCCGGGAGCTTGGTTTACTATGATTTATCCTTCAACCTGGAGTGAGTTTGAAGATGGTGAGGGTTCCTTTCTTTTTTATAATCCCGACGTATGGACAGGGAATTTTCGAATTTCGGCTTTCAAAGCGGATGCTGCTGCGCGTGGTAGTATAAATTATGGAAGAGAGGCCGTAAAACAGGAATTAAAAGATAATCCTTCGGCTTCACTGGTGAAAGTTGGCAGGTTGGAATGTGCATATAGTAAAGAAATGTTTCAGGAAGAAGGAGCTTACTATACTACTCATCTGTGGATAACCGGTATAGATAATGTAGCCTTTGAATGTTCTTTCACCGTACCCAAAGGGGGCGAAGTGAAAGAAGCGGAAGAAGTGATTGCCACGCTGGATATCCGTAAAGACGGGCAGAAATATCCGGCGGAAGTAATACCTGTACGTTTGTCTGAGGTTTATGTCATTAATGAAGGATATGAATGGACAGTAAACACCGTAAAGAAACAATTGAAGAAGGATTTTCAAGGATTGGAGGAAGATTTACCTAAACTCCAGCAGGTGATTGATAGTGGTGTGATCGGTAAAAAGAAAGAAGATTGGCTGGCTATTGGCATTACTGTTTGTACTATACTAACCAATGAAATAGAAGGTTTGGAGTGGATGACATTGATTGATGGTAACCGGGAAGTGCCGGTGTTGCAGTATAAAGATGGAAAACTGATTGATCCTATGAAACTTTTGTGGAGCAGGGTAAAAGCAGGGGAAACGTATAAATTAGTGATAAGTGATCTGTTAGCGATGAGTGATTAGTCATTGAAATCCTTGTGGTAGGAGGATGTAAGTATGGTGCCTACATAGATTCTAACTACCTGTTTCATATACTAATTTTTTTAATCTGCATAGATTCTATCTACTAACTACTATCTACTAACTACTAATCATATGACTCCTTATTTACAGATAGATAACCTCACTAAATCTTTCGGAGATTTAGTCTTATTTGAAAATATATCTTTTGGCATTGCCGAAGGACAACGTATTGGCTTGATAGCTAAAAACGGAACAGGAAAGACTACGTTATTGAATATAATCTCCGGGAAGGAGGGATATGATAGCGGGAATATTGTATTTCGTCGTGACCTCCGTGTTGATTACCTGGAACAAGATCCTAAATATCCTGAGGAACTTACCGTACTGGAAGCCTGTTTTCATCATGGTAACAGTGTGGTTGAACTGATTAAAGAATATGAACGCTGCATGGAGACAGAGGGACATCCGGGACTGGAAGATCTGTTGGTTCGTATGGATCATGAAAAGGCATGGGAATATGAACAAAAAGCCAAGCAGATTCTTTCGCAATTGAAAATCCGTAATTTCGATCAGCAGGTGAAGTACCTTTCGGGTGGACAGCTTAAACGGGTAGCTTTGGCAAATGCCTTAATCACTGAGCCTGATCTGCTGATTCTGGATGAGCCTACCAATCATCTTGATCTCGATATGACGGAATGGCTCGAAGGGTATCTGCGCCGTACCAATCTTAGTTTGTTGATGGTAACGCATGACCGTTATTTTCTGGATCGGGTCTGCTCCGAAATTATAGAAATAGACAATCGTCAGGTGTATCAATATAAAGGAAACTACAGTTATTATCTGGAGAAGCGGCAGGAACGTATTGAGGCTACGAATGCAGAGATTGAACGTGCCAATAATCTTTATCGCACGGAACTTGACTGGATGAGACGGATGCCACAGGCTCGTGCACACAAGGCAAAATATCGTCAGGACGCTTTCTATGAAATAGAAAAAGTAGCAAAACAGCGCTTTAATAATGATAATGTAA
This sequence comes from Bacteroides sp. HPS0048, assembly GCF_964240755.1. Classification (NCBI taxonomy): domain Bacteria; kingdom Pseudomonadati; phylum Bacteroidota; class Bacteroidia; order Bacteroidales; family Bacteroidaceae; genus Bacteroides; species Bacteroides sp. HPS0048. Next base: position 20,104 of record NZ_CAXSVC010000010.1, read on the forward strand.
AGTTGGATGTAAAAGCATCTTATATTGGTAGTAAGATCTTTGAGGCCGATCATTTATACAAGAGTTTCGGTGATTTGAAGATACTGGAAGATTTCTCTTATATCTTTGCCCGGTATGAAAAGATGGGTATTGTTGGTAATAACGGGACGGGTAAGTCTACTTTTATCAAGATACTGATGGGGCAGGTACAACCGGACAGTGGTACGATAGATATAGGTGAGACCGTTCGTTTTGGATATTATTCTCAGGATGGGCTCCAGTTTGACGAACAGATGAAAGTGATTGATGTTGTGCAGGACATTGCCGAAGTCATAGAACTTGGTAACGGTAAGAAGCTGACAGCTTCGCAGTTTCTGCAACATTTTCTCTTTACGCCCGAGACCCAGCACAGCTATGTCTATAAATTGAGTGGGGGAGAACGTCGTCGCCTTTATCTTTGTACAGTGCTGATGCGTAATCCGAACTTCCTCGTATTGGACGAACCTACCAATGACCTCGATATTATCACGTTGAATGTGCTTGAAGAATATCTTCAGAATTTCAAAGGATGTGTCATAGTTGTATCTCATGACCGTTATTTTATGGATAAGGTGGTAGATCATCTTCTGGTGTTTAACGGGCAAGCGGATATTCGGGATTTCCCGGGTAATTACAGTGACTATCGTGACTGGAAAGAGGCCAAAGCGCAGCAGGAGAAAGAGGCTGAAAAACCACAGGAAGAGAAGACAGCCCGTGTTCGCCTGAATGAGAAACGTAAAATGAGTTTCAAGGAAAAACGGGAGTTTGAACAACTGGAGAAAGAGATAGCCGGACTGGAAGCTGAAAAAGCAGCGATTGAAGAGCAGTTATGTAGCGGTATGCTTTCTGTAGACGAATTAACTGAAAAGTCTAAACGTCTGCCCGAAGTGAATGATTTGATTGATGAGAAAACAATGCGTTGGTTGGAATTAAGCGAAATAGAATCATGAATCTGACAAACTATCACAGTCATTGCCTGTATTGTGACGGGCGCGCTGATATGGATGCATTTATCCGTTTCGCAATTGCTGAAGGATTTACATCGTATGGCATTTCTTCTCATGCACCGCTTCCTTTCCCTACTGCATGGACCATGGAATGGGATCAAATGGAAGATTATCTGGCTGAGTTCCGCCGGGTGAAAGAGAAGTATGCGGGCAAGATCGAATTCTATTCCGGTCTCGAAATTGATTATTTGAATGAGGAGAGTAATCCTTCGATAGCTCGTTTCCGTGAGTTGCCTCTTGACTATCGTATTGGTTCTGTGCATCTGTTATATAATAATAAAGGAGAAGTTGTGGATATTGATGTAGCTCCTCCTGTGTTTCGTAAGATAGTGGATGAACACTTTCATGGTGACCTTGACCGGGTGATCCGCCTTTATTATGATCGTCAACTCCGTATGATGGAGTTGGGAGGTTTTGATATTTTAGGGCATGCGGATAAGATGCATTATAATGCGGCTTCTTATCGTCCCGGTTTGTTGGATGAACTGTGGTATGAAAACCTGATGCGTGATTATTTCACAACGATTGCCCGTTATGGCTATATGGTAGAGATAAACTCTAAAGCTTATCATCTATACGGTACATTTTTCCCCAATGAACGTTATTTCCCTTTGTTGAAAGAATTGGGTATCCGGGTGATGGTAAACAGTGATGCCCATTATCCCGAAAAGATCAATGCCGGACGTCCGGAAGCCTTGAAGGCATTGAAGCAGGCCGGATTTAAAACTGTAATGGAAATGCATGAAGGCGAATGGGTGGAATGTAGTATTTTGTAAATAAAATGCCAATATATGTAATGCCCCATTAGGTATATTCTAATGGGGCATTACATATATTATTATGGGAGGTTTCAGTTATTCTGTTCTTTTACACGTATTTGCCTGCAGGAATTCATTTAATAAGACTTCATAGTTGCCCTGTATCAGGATGTGGTGATTGCCCAATGGATTTTTCAGGAAGTACTCGGCAGGAGTATTCATCTTTATTCGTACCTGCGTACGGCACATATTGATGAAGTTCGTATTTTCCGTTAGTGTGCCTGTTGACAGATAATATTCGTCCAGACATTCACCGCCACATTTCACAATGGTAACATCTCCTGTTGGCAGTAATCCCTGAATACCGATTCCGCTTTCTGTTTCAAAGTGATTACGAATGATATATTTTTCTGTTTGTTTTAAACCTATGGTACAATGGGCCAGAATCAATTCATTGGTACGGGTATTAATCATCGAAGGATTTGCCATGAACCCAACTTTCCCGGTCAATGCTTTTGCTGCGAGAAGAGTAAATATAGATTGCAAATCACCTTCACATCCGGCAAGGATACCTTCATCATTCAACATTGCTAATGCTAGGCAACCGGTAGTCCCTGTCCGTTCTATCATCTTAAAACAACTCAAAGTGACGGCACTTAGTTTCTCTTCTTTACATACCCTTTTGATAGCACGGTAGAGGCGCATCGCTTTGAGCATATCTTCCGGAGTTCCTTCCCGGCAGGCCAATGCCTGCGAGGCAACAGCGGCACAAGAGGCTCCGACTTCATTGTCGGTGATACGGTCGTAGACTTTGTACACTCGTTCCAATGGTATATCAATGTACTCTACTCCCCATCGGCGCTTGGCCAGCAGGTAATCTACATTGCTCGCTACAAGCCAGGAAGAAGGAGTACCAATCACACCGATACGGACACCAAACAATGAACGTTGTGCCTGAAAGTTATTATATAAGATATGTACGCGTTTGATAATAGAGGTAAGTTCGCCATGCAGAATTTCGCTTTTCATTCCCCGGTTGCGAAGCCAGGAAGATACCTCAAGTGCAGCGGCAAGTGAGTTTTGCATGCCATCTGCAAGGATTACAGCAGGGCGGGGAAGAGATTCGAAGTGCTGTATAACTAATCTTTCTACTCCTCCGGTGGCAATGAATATTATTTTAAAATCGTCATTGCTGAGTTTGTCAATATCTTCATAATTAACAAACCGTACAGTGAAGTATTTCTCTAATTCGCTTAGAATTGCTTCGTGCGAGCTGCGTATCGAAGACTGTTTGTGTAGTAATGATGCGAATGTGATGAGGTTTATGGTCATTATGGTATTGTTTTAGGTTTCATATATGACAAATGTATAGCTTTCTTTTCATAATACCATAACGTTTTTAACCTTGATAAGGTTTTTAAAGTTTTTATGTCTCTGTCTCCGATTTATTGTGTACATTTGCTGCCTCAATTGACAGTTGACAATTGATAATTGACAATTCATAACTTATTAAACCATATATAAAGATTTATGCCAACAATATCTATTCGCGGAAACGAGATGCCTGCATCTCCTATCAGAAAGCTGGCTCCTCTGGCTGATGCAGCCAAGCAAAGAGGGGTTCATGTGTTTCACCTGAATATCGGACAGCCAGACCTGCCCACTCCTCAGGTCGCGATTGATGCGATACGCAATATTGATCGTAAAGTGTTGGAATACAGTCCAAGTGCCGGATATCGTAGTTATCGCGAGAAGCTGGTGGGATACTATCAGAAGTTTAATATCAATCTTACTGCAGACGATATAATCATAACTTCCGGAGGTTCGGAGGCTGTACTTTTTTCGTTTCTCTCTTGCTTGAATCCGGGGGATGAAATCATTGTTCCCGAACCGGCTTATGCAAACTATATGGCATTTGCCATTTCTGCCGGAGCAAAGATTCGTACGATCGCTACTACTATCGAAGAAGGCTTCTCATTGCCTAAAGTAGAAAAGTTTGAAGAGCTGATCAATGAACGTACGAAGGCCATTCTTATTTGTAATCCGAACAATCCGACAGGGTATTTGTATAGTCGCCGGGAGATGAACCAGATTCGTGATCTGGTGAAGAAGTATGACTTGTTTCTTTTCTCGGATGAGGTATATCGTGAGTTTATCTATACCGGTTCTCCTTATATTTCTGCTTGTCATCTTGAAGGAATAGAGAATAATGTAGTATTGATTGATTCAGTGTCAAAACGTTATTCGGAATGTGGCATTCGTATTGGTGCTTTGATTACGAAGAACAAAGAAATACGTGATGCTGTTATGAAATTCTGTCAGGCTCGTCTGAGTCCTCCATTGATTGGTCAGATTGCTGCTGAGGCTTCACTTGAAGCCAATGAGGATTATCTGCGTGATACGTATGACGAATATGTAGAACGTCGTAAATGTCTGATTGACGGATTAAATCGTATTCCGGGGGTATATTCTCCCATTCCGATGGGAGCATTTTATACGGTAGCTAAGTTGCCGGTAGATGACTCAGATAAATTCTGTGCATGGTGCCTTTCTGATTTTGAGTATGAAGGTCAGACGGTATTTATGGCTCCTGCTTCCGGCTTTTATACTACTCCCGGTGCGGGAATAAATCAGGTACGTATAGCCTATGTGCTCAAAAAAGAAGATTTGAATCGTGCCCTCTTTGTGTTACAAAAGGCTTTGGAGGCATATCCGGGAAAGACGGAATAACATCTATTATTTACAATTAGACGATTTACAATTTACGATTGAAATTACTTTGAATTATGATATAATTATCAAATGCAAACTTAATCGTAAATCCAGGTAATTTCAATTGTAAATAGTAAGTCGTTTAATCGTAAATTCCCTCATGTCAACCCAAGTAATTTCAATCGTAAATAGTAAATCGTCTAATCGTAAATTCCCTCATGTCTTTATCCCTTTTCATCGCCCGTCGCCTTTATCGTGATACCGATGGCGGAAAGCAGGTATCACGTCCGGCTGTTCTCATCGCTATGGTGGGGATTGCTATTGGTTTGGCGGTGATGATCATTACGGTGGCAGTGGTCATTGGTTTTAAGGGAGAGGTTCGTAATAAGGTCACTGGTTTCGGATCGCATATTCAGATCAGTAATTTTGATGCTGTCCGTTCCTTTGAAACACATCCTGTTGTGGTGAGTGATAGTATGATGGCTGCGCTTTCTGCTTATCCGGATGTGAAGCATGTGCAACGTTACTCTACAAAGCCGGGAATGATAAAGACGGATGATGCTTTTCAGGGAATGGTTCTGAAAGGAGTGGGACCTGAATTTGATGCTTCTTTTTTTCGTAGTAATCTGGTTGAGGGGGAGATTCCTGCATTTAGTGATTCGGTTGCAACCAACCAGGTTGTCATATCTAAAACACTTTCTGATAAGTTGAAGTTGAAACTGGGTGATAAGATATATACTTATTATATACAGAATAATGTTCGTGTTCGGCCATTGACTATCAAAGGGATTTATCAGACCAATTTTTCAGAGTATGATAATTTGTTTCTATTGACGGATTTGTATACAGTGAATCGTCTGAACAATTGGAAACCGGAACAGGTAAGTGGTGCAGAGTTGCAGGTCAATGATTATGACAGGTTGGAAAGCATTACTTATGAAGTGGCAGAGAGTACGGATAACCGCGCTGATAAATATGGGGGCGTTTACTTTGTACAGAATATAGAGCAGCTTAATCCTCAGATATTTGAATGGCTAGGATTACTTGATCTCAATGTGTGGGTAATTCTTATTTTAATGGTAGGTGTAGCCGGGTTTACGATGATTTCCGGTTTACTGATTATTATTATTGAACGTACCAATATGATTGGTATCCTGAAGGCTTTAGGAGCCAATAATTTCACTATTCGTAAGGTTTTTCTTTGGTTCTCTGTCTTTCTGATTGGTAAAGGAATGATTTGGGGAAATGCTATTGGATTGTTGTTTTGTGTGTTACAATCCCAGTTTCATATCTTTAAGCTCGATCCGGAAAGTTACTATGTAGATTCTGTTCCCGTCTCTTTTAATATCGGATTATTTCTGTTGATTAATATGGGTACGTTGTTTGCCTCTGTATTGATGCTGTTAGGTCCTTCTTATCTGATAACAAAGATTAATCCTGCGAGTTCAATGCGGTATGAATAATGATGAATACGGTTCACCACAGAGTAACACAGAATACTATTATCCAGATAAAACGCAGATTAAAGTGCTGATATTCTCTCTCTTTTGTGGTTTTGCGAAAATCTGCGTTAATTCTGCGTTTTAATAGCTTTGCACCCATCGCCTGTCGCACCTTCCCGTGCGGGAAGCACAAGCACTAATATATCAGTTCCACTTTTACCGGGAAGTGATCGGAGGGTGTGCGTGCCTCGTAGCTTTCAATGGAAATCTCTTCCGGACAATCCTTTGCATTGGCTTTTTCTATTCCTGTAGCTTTTGCGCTTCTATAAGTATCTGTCAGTACCCCGTATTTTTTTACTTTGAATAGCGGAGATATAAAAACATGATCTATCCGGCTTTCCGTGAAGTTATTCGGGTCAAAGCTGTTGAATGTTCCATTGGTAGCGTAACGGAAGTCTGCTGTTTCATAAGAGTCAACAAGTACTCCCTTTTCGGTTAATGCTTTGTAAGAACTGTGTGTCTGATCTACATTAAAATCTCCTGTGAGGATAGCAGGGAGATTAGCTCCCAGTTCTTTCATCTTCTCTTGTACGAGGAAGGCACTTTCTACACGGGCTTTTTTACCAATGTGATCCATATGGAGGTTAAAGAACAGAAATTCGAATCCGGAATCTTTGCATTTAAAATGTCCCCAACTACAGATGCGGGGTAATACGGCATCCCAACCTATACTTGCTGTATCGGGTGTTTCCGACAGCCAGAAATCTCCTTTCTTGAGAAGATCAAATTTATCTGTACGGTAGAAAATAGCAGAATGTTCTCCTGCCTCTTTGCCATCGTTACGGCCTACACCAATGTAGGTATAACCGGGTAATGCCGTTTTCAGATCTTCCAATTGGCGAATGTATCCTTCTTGTGTTCCAAAGATATCGAAGTCGTGGTACTGTATGAGTTTGGCAATAACCGGATAGCGCGTCCCCCAACCGTTTCCGGCAATAGAGTCGCCTTCATTAACATAACGAAGGTTATAAGATGCTGCTGTAAATGCTCCGTGTTCAATCGGTTTTTGACTTTGGCAACTGAGTAAACCTATGAGCAGGACGGCTAAAATTAAAAGATTCTTTTTCATAATAATGTATTTAAAGTAGGTTTGTTGTGTTATCTTCTCATGAAGTCTCCTTTTCCCCGATAGAAACGATAGAGTTTGAATTTGAGAGTCTGAAGGGGTTGTAACAGGTCAAATACGGGAAGAGAAAAATAATAGTGTCGGTTGTCTCCTTGTTCTGTCGCTGTTTTATTGATCACAATAGCTTGTGTAATATAACGTATTAACCATATAAATAGAGCAATACCGGCTACTAACCAATGAAAGTTTAGTATTCCGAATACAATACCGGCTGTACAAACCGCATAAAACAACAGGCGTGAAAAGGTTTCAAAACCAAGAAAATAGCGTTGGCCACCTTTAAAATAACGTGCAGTAGCCATATAGCTCACTTTCTCTTCTTTCCAGTCTTTATATCTTTCTACGGGTTGCATCCGTATTACAGCATCGCTATTTGTTTCTACCCGTGTATTATCAGGAGTCGCAATCTGGTTAATGAACAAGTCGTCTTCGCCCCGTTGCAGATTCAGGTGGGTAGAGTATCCTTTTTCTTTGAAAAACATCTCTTTCCGGTATGCTAGATTACGTCCCAGTCCCATATATGGCTTTCCGGCAAGGGCAAATCCCAGATAACGCAATGATGTAAATAGAGCATCGAATGATATGCGTTTATGCAACCATCCCTTGCCACGCTCGTATCCGCTGTATCCCAATACAATCTGGGTATGAGGGGTAAAGTTACGTGCCATCAGTCGTAACCACTGGTTACTTGCGGGTTGGCAGTTGGCTTCGGTGAATACCAGCCAATCATATTTACTCGCTTTGATACCTAATGTTAATGCTAACTTTTTACGACTGATATACCGGGCACTTTCCGGAGTGAAACTATGATATAGGTGTTGGTATTTCTCTTCAAAGGCAGAGAGTACTTCTTCGCTTTCATCCGTAGAACCGTCGTTGATGACAATCACTTCAAATTGTGGGTAGTCTTGTTCAAGAATAGCAGGCAGAAACTGGCGCAAATTAGCCGATTCATTGCGTGCACAGATAATGACCGATAGAGGAGGAAGCTCTTTGGTAAAGTGCAGTTCGTTTTTTTTATCTGCGATATTCCGTGTATGTATCCGGTTATAGATGCCCAGATAATAGAATAACTGAATCACGAGAAGAACTCCGGCTGCTGATAGTAGAATCAGTTCGAAAGTATTGAATGTAAATGCTTCCATTGATTTTTATGTCGTTTTGGTCTTGCAAAAGTACGCAATTTTTCGGGAGATTCCCAGTTTTACCATTCGGTTATTTTCGTCCATCCAGATATTCTCGCTTGAACATATCAACAAAGAGGAAAAATAAGGATAAAAGTAAAGGACCGAAGATGACTCCCATGAACCCAAATAGAGAGAGGCCAATGACTACTCCGAAAATAGTAATGAGCGGATGAATGTCTGCCATTCGTTTTTGCAGGATAAAACGTATCAGATTGTCAAGTTGCGAAACAATAATGCTTCCGTAGGCTGCCAGTCCGATGGCATTGAACCAATCACCTGTAACTGCCATATATACAGCTACAGGAAACCATACCAGAGCTGTGCCTACCATTGGGATAACTGTGGCAAAACAGGTTAAGAAACCAAGTAACAGAGCATCGGGAGCTCCGAAAATGAAATAACCAATCATAGCCACTCCTCCTTGTATGATTGCAAGAAGTGGAATTCCAATGGCATTGGAGCGTACAATCATATTGATTTCATGTATCACATGTTTTGTATTTGTGGCATTAAATGGAAGAATATCGTTGATATAGGCTTCCATTTTGCTACCACCTATCAACATGAAATATAGTACGAATACCAGTACGAACAGATTGATGGCAAAACTACTGATGCCTCCCATTACAGCTTGCCCGATGCGGGGAAGAACCGAAACAATAAATGACACAGTATCACTGCCCAATACATCATAACCTGTTTTGGCCTTGATAATACCTGCCATCTCTTCAATGGGAGCAATGATAGATTGTGGGTCCAGGTTGAAATTCTGCAATTTACTGACTACGAGCCACACGGTAAGTGAAATAGGGACCAGAAAACATAAAATAGCTTCGGCAGTGATCAGCAGAGCCGAAATGCTTCGTTTTATCTTTCGTATTTCAGTGAGGTGCATCATCTGTTTTCTAACAAGAATATAGATAGTCAATGCCCCCAGAAGCCCCCCTAAGAAAGGAGTGATTTGTTTGAACAGGATGATTCCTAATCCAATAATAATGGCGATAAGTGAAAATTTCCAGTATTGCTCTTTTGTACTCATAGTTTTATATTTTATCATAAATATAAACGCAAAATGAGCCATAAAGGTTTGAGATCATGGAAGTTCTATGATGAATATTGTTTTTCCCGGCTGGCTTATACCTATGGAAAGGTGTCCCTGATGTTGTCGGATGATTTGCTTGCAGAGGCTGAGGCCAATTCCGGTCCCTTCAGATTTGGTGGTAAAAAAGGGGATGAACACTTTTTCCTGTAATTCTTCGGGGATACCAATGCCGTTATCTGCTATTTCTATAAGTATATGTTCTGTTTGTGACACACGAAGACTAATGACCCCATCCGTCCGTCCTTCCAAAGCTTGCATAGCATTTTTCAATAGATTGAGAAAGACCTGTGATAATTGGTTTTCATCTCCGTTTATTTCGATAGAAAGCGGGTGGCACTGTACTGAGAACGTAATTTGATTTTCTCTGAAATCTGTTTCCAGTAAGATTTCGAGCTTTCGTACTAACTCGTTTAATAGAAAAGGTTTCTTTTCGGGTTGGGGCATATAAGAAAGGTGGCGGAATGACTCGGTGAATTCCATAAGCCGTTCACTTTGTCCCTGAATGATGCTGAGTCCTTGTTTTGCCTTCTCATTCATATCCGAATACAAAGAAAGAGTTTGTGATAAAGAGATTACAGGAGCAATTGTATTCATTATTTCGTGAGTGAGTACGTGAGTGAGTTTACTCCATGATTCACTTTCTTTGTCACTTAATTCATCTTGTATATCTTTGATGGATAGTAAAGTGAAGACTTCTCCTTGTAGTGTCATTTGATTACGCGAAATACTAAGATGATTGTAAATTTCTCTATTGGTCAATAATCTTTCTACTTGTTGGCTATTGGATAATTGATTACATTTCAATAAATGAAGTGCAGCGCTGTTTGCAATCACTATTTTGCCCGAACGATCCCATGCCAATACTCCACTGGGAACTTCCTGCAACAGAGAATGATAAAAATGTTCCTGTTTTTGATATTCTACTTTTGTTTGTAGCAGTAAACTGTTGATTCGGTTTAACGAACGGTTTAGTAGTTTTTGTTCCTGACTGACATTCTCTTCGGGAAATAAGAGTATGTTTTCCTTATCTTGTACTGCATCAAAGAAGAGTCTTATCTTTCGGTTAAACGTATTCAATCTATGGGTTAATGCGCCTATCAGGAAGAAAGAACAAAGAATGAGCAAGCCTCCTATAATGATTCCTGTTTTTGACAAAATCATCCACATACCTGCTCCCGAAATGGCGAGAATAAGTAGAATATATGCGAGTATGACAACATAGATATGCTTGCTGAATAACATGACATTTAAATTTTAAACCGTTTTAGTTTGTTATATAAAGTCTGCCTGCTTACTCCCAATTGTTCGGCAGCTGCTGTGAGGTTACCGTTATTCTGTAAGATAGCCGTTTCAATAGCCTGGCGTTCCACTTCTTCCAGGTTGGGGACAATGGGTATAGATTGAGGCTTCCAGGCTTGCTTTATAAAGATATCTTTAGGACGTATGACATTGCTATCGCAAAGAATAACTGCTTTTTCGATGGTATGTTGCAACTCCCGTATGTTTCCGGGCCAATGATAGGCACATAGCTTCTCAATAGTTTGCTCGTGCATTTGTATATTGGGGCGTTGATATTTTGTGGCAAATTTACGTAGAAAAGTATCAATAAACAGGAGTATATCGTCTCCTCGTTCACGTAACGGAGGTATTTCAAGATGTATTGTATTGATACGATAAAATAAATCTTCCCGGAATGCTCCCTCTTTGATCATTTCCGGAATATCTTTATTGGTGGCCGAGATAAGGCGAATGTCAATTGGGATAATCTTGTTACTTCCTATGCGCATCAGATTACGATTTTGTAAAACGGTCAATAGCTTGGCTTGAAGAGAGAGAGGGAGATTACCTATTTCATCCATAAAGAGCGAACTTCCGTTGGCTGCTTCAAATTTACCCGGGCGACTTTCGCGGGCGTCGGTAAAGGCTCCTCGTTCGTGCCCAAAAAGTTCACTCTCAAAAAGGGATTCACTGATGGCTCCCATATCCACACTGAGCATGGTTTCTGAATGACGCGGAGAAAGCTGGTGTATTTCGCGTGCCAACATTTCTTTTCCGGTTCCGTTTTCACCGGTTATTAGAATATCAGCATCTGTCAGAGCTACTTTTCTTACTATTTTAATCAGTTGTATCATAGCGGGTGAGCGCCCAATCAACATATTCTGATTGTTCTTTTTCTCCTTCCCGGTAGTTCCTATGGGTTGTTTCCGGTGGTTGAACGCTTCTTTTATTTTCTGTATCAGGGTTTGGTTATCCCAGGGTTTTAAAAGAAAATCAGTAGCTCCGTTTTTTAAAGCTTTCACAGCTAATTCCACATCACCATAGGCAGTGAGCATTACTACAGGCAACGATGGAGCTATCTCGTGAATGTGTTTCAGCCAGTACAACCCTTCATTGCCATTATTGATGCCTGCTGAGAAATTCATATCAAGAATAACGACATCTATTTTGGAGGAAGAGAGCAAGGTAGTGATTTGATTGGGATTGGTAGCTGTTTTGATTTTTCTGAATTCATTCTCGAGCAGAAGTTCGAGTGAAGTCAGTACACCTTTATTATCATCTACGATGAGAATGGTTCCTGTTTCCATGAGCTGTTTTTATCGGTCTCTGAGTTTTGGGTAAAGGTATTTGTTTTTGATTCTCTTTGCAAATGACTGTCCAATATTTAGACGTTTTTGGAGGAAAAATTTGTAAAAGAAGGCAATTGCTATGTTTTTAAAGCTGATAAAAGTTGCAGTGTCCAGTTTTTGGACGTTGTAATGTTGAAATATTGGACAGTTAATTTATGGTGTTATAGATATGTTTCTTATTATCAAAAGATTAAGAATTTTGGCATATCGTTTGCTTTTAGTAATATATAGCAGACCCACTGTAAGGTAATGCAGAGTGCTGTTTATATGATTCCTCACAATAAAACTCGGTGGAACTCTGTGGTGAATATAGATTTAAAGATACTATATATTATGGGAAAAAGATTATTTCTGATTTGTTTTCTGTTTTCGACAATATCATTGCAAGCTCAGGTAGAACTGACACTTGATGATTGTATTCGTTTGGGATGGAAACAAAATCCGGAAATAAAGAATAGTGCTTTACGAATAAAAGGAGCACGTGCCGATTATGTAGCTTCTATTGGTGCTTTTTTACCACGTGGGGTGGTAGATGTTACTGCCGGAAGACGTTACGGCCGTTCTATTGATCCGGGTACAAATGGCTATACCACTGAATCTTTTGATGAAGGGAGCATCGGTTTGGATATGACTCTCTCTTTGTTTGAAGGTTTCTCACGTATCAACCGGGTACGTTTCGAGAAGATGAATTACGAACGTACTGAATGGGAACTGAAGAATAGACAGAATGAACTGGCTTATCAGATAACGGATACTTATTATAAACTATTATTGGAGAGGAAATTACAATGTTTAGCCTATGAACAAAGTATTTTGGGCGAACGCTATCTCAGGCAAACAGAAACATTTGTTGAATTGGGATTAAAGTCTGAATCTGATTTACAAGAGGTAAAAGCCCGGTGTGAAGGGGATATCTATCGGTATGAAACGCGTAAGAATAGTGTGCGATTAATTCTGCTTCATCTGAAACAATTGATAAATGTTTCTGCTTGTGACACATTGATTATAAAGGATACGGTGAATGCAGAAATACTTCCTGTATTATCGGTTTCTTCTCCACAATATATTTATGATCGGTCAGTTGAGGTGTTACCTTCCATAAAAGTGATAGATTTGCAGCAACGTACTGCCCGTAAAGAGTATGCTATGGCAGGCGGGCAATTCTCACCTTCCCTTTATGTCCGTTTTACAATAGGATCAGACTATTATAACGGTTTCTCTTCGCACCAGTTGAAAAATAATATCGGCAAATATATTGGCATCGGCATATCCTTTCCTCTTTTGAGCGGCTTAGAGCGGCTTACACGTCTGAGAAAACAGAAATTGAGTATTTATCAGTTACAAAACAATGCGGAACTCGAAAAGCAACAACTTTATACCGAAGTGGAGCAGACGGTATTGTCTATTCATGCCGGACATAATGAGCATCGGCAAGCATTGTCACAGCTTCGTGCTGAAGAACAAGTGTTGAAAGAATCTGAACGAAAATGGGAGGAAGGACTTATTTCTGTGTTTCAGTTGATGGAATCGCGTAACCGTTTTATTTCTGCCAAAGCAGAATTGATGCGGGTACGATTACAAATGGAGATGTTATCGAGATTGGAACAGTATTATCGAAATGGAACTTTTATAGCAGAATAGACAAAATGGATACACTTATTGAACGAAAACCGGGAATGAAACGCAAGTATCTTTCGCTTATTGCCGGAGGGCTTGTACTGCTTGTTTTGATACTTTTTTTTATTTTCAGAGATACAGCTCCTTCTATGACTGTAGAGAAAGACCGCTTGACCATTGCTACAGTGAAAAAGGCAGAGTTCAACGATTATATTCGTGTTATTGGTCAGGTGATGCCTAATCGGATTATTTATATGGATGCCATTGAGGGTGGGCGTGTAGAGGAGCGTTTGAAAGAGGAAGGAGCCATGGTGAAAGCAGGTGATGTAATTCTACGGCTTAGCAATCCGCTACTCAATATTGGTATTATGCAGAGTGAAGCCGACCTTGCTTATCAGGAAAATGAATTGCGTAATACACGTATCAGTATGGAGCAGGAGCGATTGCGTCTGAAACAGGAACGTATTGGGGTAAATAAAGAATTGATTACCAGGCAGAGGCGTTACGAGCAGTATGAACGCCTGATGAAGGAACAACTTATAGCTCGTGAGGATTTTCTTCAGGCCCGCGAAGAGTATATGGCAGCAAAAGAACAACTTGCTGTGATTGATGAGCGTATCCGTCAGGACAATATTTTCAGGGAAAGTCAGATCACCAGTCTGGATGAGAACATCAGGAATATGAAACGTAGCCTTTCTTTGGTACGTGAGCGTATAGAGAACTTGAAAGTGAAGGCACCTATTGATGGACAAGTGGGCAATCTCGATGCGCAAATTGGTCAGTCTATTGCTGCGGGAGAGCATATCGGACAGATTATCACTTCCGACCTGAAAGTACAGGCGCAAATTGATGAGCATTATGTGGAGCGTGTTATACCGGGATTACCTGCCGACTTTACACGTGACGGAGGCAATTATAAACTGGAAGTAATTAAACCTTATCCAGAGGTGAAAGACGGGCAATTTCGTACAGATTTATATTTTACTTCTGGCCGGCCTGAGAATATTCGCGCCGGACAGACTTATCATATCAATTTACAGTTAGGAGACCCTTCTCAGGCTATTCTTGTACCTCGTGGAGGATTTTTTCAGATTACAGGTGGTCGATGGATGTATGTTGTTGATGAAAGTGGTAAATTTGCCACGAGACGTTCTGTGAGAATCGGACGACAGAATCCGCAGTATTACGAGGTAACAGAAGGATTGTCTCCAGGTGAAAAAGTGATTATATCCGGTTATGAATTATTTGGAGACAATGAAAAATTGGTACTGAAATAGTAGTTAAGTAGTTAAGTAGTAAGTAGTCAAGTAGTAAGTAGTTAAGTAGGATACTATGACTACTTGATTAATAAGATGAAACAACTTAGTAACCATACTATCTACTACTTACTACTTAACTACTTGACTACTTACTACTCTATTTATTTTTTTATTATGATTAAGACAGAAAAATTATCTATGCTTTTCACCACAGAAGAAGTGCAGACAAAAGCATTAAATGAAGTTACCTTGCAAGTGGAACGCGGAGAATTTGTAGCTATCATGGGGCCATCGGGCTGTGGAAAATCTACCTTGCTGAATATCCTTGGTACACTTGATTCACCTACTTCCGGTTCTTATCTTTTTGAAGGAAAACAGGTCGATAAAATGACAGAAAGCCAGCTTACTGCACTTCGTAAAGGTAATCTGGGATTTATCTTCCAGAGTTTTAACCTGATTGATGAGTTGACGGTTTATGAGAATATAGAGCTTCCATTGGTTTACATGGGGATGAAATTGGCTCAAAGGAGAGAAAAGGTGAAACAGGTATTAGAACAGGTAAACCTTTTACATCGTGCCAATCATTTTCCACAACAACTTTCGGGTGGACAACAACAACGGGTAGCTATTGCTCGTGCTGTTGTGACAGATTGTAAACTACTATTAGCTGATGAACCGACAGGAAATCTTGATTCGGTAAATGGGGTGGAAGTTATGGATTTGCTGAATAAGCTCAATCAGGCAGGGACGACGATTATTATTGTTACTCATTCAGAGCGTGATGCTACATATGCTCACCGGGTTATCCATTTGCTTGACGGAAAAATAGTAGCTGAGAATATCAACCGTCCGATGACAGAAAAGTCTGAATCTAAATATCAGGTATTATGATTGGAAATTATTGGAATAGCGCCTTGCGTAATCTGATGAAGCGGAAAGTATTCAGTTTTATCAACATTTTCGGTCTGGCTGTGGGTATGGCTTCAGCTTTACTTATTCTTACGTATGTGACTTTTGAGGTTAGTTTTGATAAAATGCACTCCAACTATGACCGTATTTTCCGCGTAGAGAGCACATTTCATGAGGGCGATGTACAGACGGACTATTGGGCAAGCAGTTCCTTTGGCTATGCTTCAGCTATGAAAGAAAATTTAGCAGGAATTGAAGATTATACCCGGATTGGTTCATTACTTCAACCCGAGCAGATTGTGAAGTATGGCGAGCTTACCCTTCGTGAAAATCAGATAGCTTATGCAGATCCGGGGTTCTTTCGTCTTTTTAATTTTGAACTACTGAAAGGAGATAGAGTAACTTGCCTTGCAATGCCACGGCAGGTAGTAATTACCGAACGGATTGCGCAGAAGTATTTTAAAGATGAAGATCCTATCGGGAAGATACTTATCTTTACCGGAAGTGGGGGTGGGTTACCTTGTGAAGTAACGGGAGTAATGGCAGAGATGCCTTCTAATTCTCATATCCGTTATAATTTTCTGATTTCGTATAAATCTTTGCCTCAATATATGCAGGAATACTGGTACAAGCATGAAGTATATACATACGTATTGCTTGACAATCCTCAGCGGAAGGGAGAAATAGAGAAAGAGTTTCCCGTCATGGCTGAGAAGTACAAGACAGAAGAAGCCTTGAAGAATAAAATCTGGGGGGTATCTCTGGTATCATTGGCAGATATTCATTTGCAACCACAAGTTGGTTATGAAGCGGAAACGAAAGGGAATCGTTCAGCTATGATTGCTTTGATCTTTGCTGCTGTTGCTATTTTGGCTATTGCCTGGATCAACTATATCAATCTGGCAGTAGCCCGTTCTATGGAGCGTGCCAAAGAAGTGGGGGTACGCAGAGTGGTTGGAGCGTTTCGTAAACAACTTGTGTCACAGTTCCTGTTTGAAGCACTGTTGATGAATCTCATTGCTTTTGTATTGGCTGTGGGACTGATAGAGGTTGTACTTCCGTACTTTAACCAACTGGTGGGGCGTACGGTGACATTCTCTGTATGGTTGGCAGGATACTGGTGGATATTATTAGTTACTGTATTTATTGCAGGCATCTTTCTTTCTGGTTATTATCCGGCACTGGCTCTGCTCAATCGTAAACCGATTACTTTGTTGAAGGGGAAATTTCTCCATAGTAAGTCCGGAGAGCGTACCCGTAAAGTATTGGTAGTGATACAGTATACCGCTTCTATGATTTTGCTTTGTGGAACGCTGATTGTCTTTGCACAGCTCAGTTTTATGCGTAATCAGTCATTAGGAGTGAAGACAGGGCAGACGTTAGTGGTAAAGTTTCCCGGTCATACCGAAGGCATGAATACTAAACTGGAAGCGATGAAAAAGGCGATATCACGATTGCCATTGGTTCATAAAGTTACATTTTCGGGGGCTGTTCCGGGTGAAGAAGTGGCTACTTTTCTTTCCAATCGGCGGACGAATGATGCGTTGAAACAAAACCGTTTGTATGAAATGCTGGCATGTGATCCTGATTATGTAGATGCTTACGGGTTAACAGTAGTAGCTGGGCGTGGCTTTTCAGAAGAGTATGGCGATGATGTTGACAAGTTGGTTATCAACGAGACAGCTGTACGTAACCTTGGTTTCACTTCCAATGATGAGGCTATCGGTCAGCAGGTGACTGTAGAGTGTACAGATGCCCCTATGCAGATTATCGGGGTGGTAAAGGACTATCATCAACAGGCATTAAGTAAAAATTATACGTCTATCATGTTGATCCACAAAGATAAGATCGATTGGTTACCTCAGCGTTATATTTCTGTTGTGATGAAATCAGGTGATCCCAGAGAACTGGTATCTCAGGTAGAGGAGATATGGCATCGTTATTTTGAAGATTCCAGTTATGACTATTTCTTTCTTGATCAGTTTTTTGATCATCAGTACCGGCAGGATGAAGCTTTTGGGGTAATGATTGGCTCGTTTACCGGATTGGCTATTTTTATATCTTGTCTTGGCTTGTGGGTGTTAGTTATGTTTTCCTGTACTACACGTACTAAGGAAATGGGTATCCGTAAAGTTTTGGGCGCTTCTCGTTTTAACCTCTTCTTTCAGTTAGGTAAGGGCTTTTTTCTGTTGATATTAATAGCGGTCCTGATTGCTCTTCCGGTAGCATGGTTTAGTATGGATACCTGGCTGAGTCATTATGCTTTTCGTACAGAGCTGAAAGGTTGGTTCTTTATATTGCCGGTAGTACTGATGTTACTGATTTCTTTTGTCACGGTAGCTTGTCAGACGATGAATATCATTCTGAGTAAACCGGCGCGGTCTTTACGATATGAATAGATACTAACCATCTGTCATTTGCAGATATGGGGAAGACATTAACCCATATCTGCTTTTACCCAATCCTCTATCATTGTGGGAAGCGGACCATAAGGTTGTATACTTTCTGTCCGTAAAGGTTTCATTGTGCCAAAATCTACTTTGTAGTTTTTACCTTCAGGTGTTACATAATAGACATAATCTTTTTCTCTTTCATTAAAGGGTATATAAAACATACTTTCTTCTTCCTCTTTTGAAACAGGATACCAGCCGGTGACAAACGGTCTGCTCTCTATATTCGATGAATAAGTCATATAGTTGAAAAGATAGCAATAGATATCGAAATCAATATCGTGAGGAAAGCTTAATACATGTGCTTTGTTAGTGAATTTTTGTATCTTGATAATAGCTCTGTCCTTTTCTTTATTGTACATGGAGCAGAAATCTTTTACTAATATTTCAATTTCGCTACTATTTACTTTTTCTACTAATATCACTTTGTTATTGGATACTCTATTCTGTGTGTGCATACAGTTTCTTCGTGCTCTTTCTGTTTGTCTTTTTTGTTTCCTTAGCCTCATTTTGTATAAGTCCCAGTACAGAAAGAGGATAAATACAGCTATTGATGCAAGATAGGCTATGGCTGCATGAGAATATTGTGTTTCTGCAAACATAAGCATGCAGAGTGCCATTCCTAATGAGCCAACAGGTAATCCGATGTTGTCATTCTTTTCTGAGTTACGGTACAGTTCTTTGAAGTGAGGACGATAAATCCATAAGAAGCTTATGAGTGCACTGATCCCAAACAAGATGAGAGTTCCATATTGTTTCGATAAACTTGAAGGAATCTCCATCTCACTCATCCTGAACAGAGTTACCAGAATGATCCAACTGCCTGTCATAAACGTATTGACACGTATGAATGGCAGTACATATTGTTTTAATGTACTTTGTTTTTCCATGTATACTGCTTGGTTTGTCTGGTGGGTAAAGTTAAATATTTTTGTTTTTATATCCAATTGATAAAAGAAAAACATTTATATCTGTTGATCTTTATATTTCTTGATCGGTATTGGATGATTGATAATCAGCGTATTGATTAACTCGAATCTACTACATTGCAATCAGAGCTGAAGTTTCTCAAGAATCAGATTAATTCGCATTTCCTGTTTAATATGCTCAATAATGACAATGTACTGATACGGAAAAATCTTGCTGAGGCTTTAAAAGTTTTGTTTAAGTTATAGGATTCTTTTGATAACAACGATATCTTTATGAAGTCTC
The DNA here is from genome assembly GCF_964240755.1 of Bacteroides sp. HPS0048. NCBI lineage: Bacteria > Pseudomonadati > Bacteroidota > Bacteroidia > Bacteroidales > Bacteroidaceae > Bacteroides > Bacteroides sp. HPS0048. The sequence goes on from NZ_CAXSVC010000010.1 coordinate 39,590, forward strand.
ACGAGATAGCTATTGGTAATAGTTATCATGATGCTTTTTTTGAAGAGTTTGTATTACGAAAGAGAATCAGATAAGTTTGTTTGTATATTATTTCTTTGAAAAAGTGAGACATTTAGACGATATTGGATAATAAATAACTAAATTAGAACATATAAGGTAGCCAAAATGTCGTATTTTTGTCAGACATAAAAAGAGTAATATACTATGAAGAATAAGCTTTTGATAAGTTCTTTACTGTTGTCTTCGATAGGAGGTAGTAGTACAGTTGCCGGTACTGTTTCGGATAAGGAACACCCCAATATTATTTTGATATTATGTGATGATATGGGATTCTCCGATCTCGCCTGTTATGGGGGAGAAGTACATACCCCTAATATTGATTTTCTGGCAGAGAACGGAGTGCGTTTCAGTCAGTTTAAAAATACGGGAAGAAGTTGTCCGAGCCGGGCTGCTTTGCTTACCGGTCATTATCAGCATGAAGCCGGTATGGGGTGGATGACTGCTGTAGATGAACATCGCCTTGGTTACCGGGGACAGATAGCAGCGGATATCCCTACGATTGCGGAGGTATTCCGGGACAATGGTTATGCCACTTATATGAGTGGTAAATGGCATGTGACAGTGGATGGAGCTTTCGATCAACCTAATGGAAGTTATCCGGTACAACGGGGATTTGAAAAGTATTATGGTTGTCTGAGTGGCGGTGGTAGTTACTATACTCCTAAACCGGTTTATTCCGGTTTGACAAGAATTAATCAGTTCCCCGATGATTATTATTATACGACAGCTATATCAGACTCTGCTGTAAGTTTTGTAAGAAAGCACCCTGACGATGTACCTATGTTTATGTATGTGGCGCATTATGCACCGCATCTACCGTTACATGCTCCAAAGAAGCGGGTTGAAGCTTGTAGGGAACGTTATAAAGTGGGATACGATGTGTTACGGCAGCAGCGTTTTGAGCGTCAGAAAGAGTTAGGGTTAGTTGATAAATCAATGGAACTTCCGGTTTATCAAAGGGAATTCAAAGACAAACGTCCGGCATGGACCGAGCTATCTCTTCGGCAGCAAGAACGATGGATTACTGATATGGCTACTTATGCTGCTATGATTGAGATAATGGATGACGGTATAGGCAGGCTTATCGAAGCGGTAAAGGAGAAAGGCATATACGAGAATACGGTATTTCTGTTTATGAGTGATAACGGAGCAACCAGTGAAGGTGGTTATTTAGGGCAGTTGATGGCAGATTTAAGTAATACACCTTATCGTAGTTATAAGCAATGGTGCTTTCAGGGTGGAACGAGTTCACCTTTGATTGTAAAATACGGCAACGATGTTAAAAACGGAGTGAAAGAGAAAGGTATTATTTGCCGTATCCCAGGTCATATTATAGATCTATTCCCTACTTGTTTGGATATGGCGTCTGTGAAGTATCCTTCCTCTTTTAATGGTAGGAAAGTGAAACTGGCCGGAACAAGTCTTTTACCCGCCATGAAAAATAAAAAACTACGTCCGCGTGATTTGTTTTTTGAGCATCAAACATCATGTGCTGTTATTTCGGAAGGATGGAAGTTGGTACGAAGTAATGGCAAAGCACCCTGGGAGTTAATAAATCTGTCGTCAGACTCTTTTGAAGAAAAGGATTTGTCAGCACAATATCCGGAGAAAGTAAGAGCTTTGGAAAAGAAGTGGAATCGATGGGCAGAACAACAACACGTTTTTCCTTTTGAATACCGTCCTTGGGGAGAACGTATTAAATACTACAAAACCTTGAATTCTGATCAAAGCGGGAAATAGAATACTCCCCCTCGTACATGTAAAATCAAATGGATTAGATGGACAAGGGGGAAGGTACTTGAAGCCTTTGCCTCTTAGTCTTATTGCTCTGTTTGGCTACTTTTACTTTTCTGATGAAATCTTACAAAAAAAGTTGTGGTAGTAATAACTTATATAAGTCATTGCTACCACATGTAGTACGCTACGCAGAATATAACCTCTATTCTCTTATTTCTTTTCTAATAGAAACTCGTCTACTATTTTAATCAACTGGTCTTTAGGCATTGCTCCCTGTAAAATTTTTGGTTCTCCTTTTACTGGGATCATTAATAAGGTGGGTATACTTTGGATACCGAATGTTCCGGCAAGTTCAGACTCTTTATCCACATCTATTTTATATACGTCTATTTTCCCGGCATAGTCTTTACTTATATTATCTAAAATGGGGGCCATTGCTTTACACGGACCACACCAGGTGGCGTAAAAATCAATGATTGCAGGACGGTTGCCTTCAAATTTCCATTCATTGGGATTGGCTTCGTAATTATATACTTTCTTTAAAAAGTCTGCTTTAGTTAATGCTATTACTTCCATATCGCTTTGTTCTTTTTGAGAATAAACACTTTTATTGTCTTTATTACCTGCACAGGCTGTTGCTATAAAAGTCAGTGTGAGGGTAAAAATTGTAGTTAAGGTTTTAATTGATTTCATATACTTTCTTTTTTTATAGTTTTTACTGTTGCAAAGATAGTGATGTCAGGCATATATAAATGACAATTTAGCTGGAATGTTTGACATTTTTTCCCTTTTAACGTTCTTCATGATAACTTTTCTAAAGAACTATCCTGTTGTTTTACTCCGCCAGACTCTTGTTGGATATTTTATCAGAATGAGTAATGGTTTTAAAGTATGCATAAATGTTTTTTCTATGTGGGATTATAAACGCTTATAGACTATTTATGTATATTAAAGAACTAATGAGTCGCTTTGTACCACGCAGTCTGATATTTTTCAGTGGCATAGGAGTTAATACTTGGATCTGAGATTGTTGCACCGGAGAATGTATTGATTTTAATCTTTCCCTTGTTCATGGTGTAATAATAATCGGTATGCCTTTTATAGGGGATAGTGCGTTCCAGTTGTTCTTCAAATCGTGCCAATAGGCCGGCGTTTGTACAGAGTTTCGCTACATAGTCCTCACAGTCGAAAAAGAGGGTGGGGGTGTATCCGTCCATTGTCTGTATAGTATATAATGAAGAGGAAGGAAGAGTATATTGGTTATTTATCTCTTTCATTGTAGCAGCTAAATTTTCCAACTCGGAACATACCGTTACTCCGATTGTCCCGCAAGGCATTTCTTCGTAGTTCTTATAGAACTCGTAGAATGCATCACATATGCTTTCATAATCGACTTTACCCAACAGATGCGGACCAATCTCAGCATAAGGCATACCGTAAGCCATAATCTCACAAGGGGAAGCAATCAGATAGTCGGTAACTTCTTTCAGATCATAGGCAACTTCTACAGAAGCCATGTAACAGTCATCAAAGAGAATATACTCCATTTTTATTCCGGCATTTGCAATTCCCTCTGCAAGAGTGGTGGTGTTAGTTTGATATTCAGGACTTAATCCACCGAAATAGCGTGTCAGAGGTACGCCTTCATATTCCCAGTGCTTCTTCTGGCCTATACTTCGCACCTGTGCGGTTGGTACGGGAATCCATCCCATTCCGTGACAACCGATTGTCATGGCATAGCGGTTGGCAGGAGCGAGGGTTTTAACATCATTCAAAATGGAAGTAATGCCCGTAGCCGTAGTGAAAGCGGGGTTATGATAAATTTTCATGGGTTTGCGTATGCATTTGCCATTATCATATGCCAACTCAAAGAGTACTGCTTCAGTGGGCGAAGTACAGAAGAATACTACAACCCTTTCGTTCTTGAGTATGTTTCGTTCTACTACACTCTCAAAATCTGATATATTGGTTTCGAAGTAAGATTTAAGATTGCTGGACCATGGAAGATACATGAGTACGGTCTGATCTGTTTTTACAGGCCAATCCTCTTGTTCGCATGATGTAAATGCCAAGGGAATGATTAACAGTATAAGGAGCAAAAAACGTTTCATTACTTTCAGTGGGCAGGTCATTATCTTCTTTCTTTTTATAACAATACATTTGCCTTTCAGATACAAACGTAAGAAATATTTCTCTAATAAAGAAAATATAGGGAGAGAATGTGGGTTACTATTCTATTTATTCATTTATATTTGCTGTTCCTATACAAGTTTCCCACAAATCAGGAGGTATAAAGATATGAAAACAGATAAAGAGAAAATGCTGGCAGGTGAACCCTATCTGGCTTTTTGTAACGAGTTGGTAGAAGATCGTGCCCGGGCAAAAGACGTTTTGTTTGAATACAACAATTTGCGTCCGTCGGACATGGAAAGACGTACTGAAATACTGAAGCAATTCTTGGGTGCTACCGGAAAGCAATTGCTGGTCGAACAACCCTTCCGTTGCGATTATGGCTATAATATTCGTGTCGGTGAGAATTTTTATGCCAATATGGGATGTACGATATTAGATGAGGCTTTGGTGACTTTTGGAGATAATGTACTGTTGGCTCCTAATGTGAGTATTTATACGGCAGGACATGCTGTAAATGTGACACGGCGCATAGCCGGTTGGGAGTATGCCTGTCCGGTAGCAATAGGGCATAATGTGTGGATTGGTGGTAATGTAGTGATACTTCCGGGAGTTTCGATTGGCGATAATAGCATAATAGGTGCCGGAAGTGTGGTGACAAAGAATATTCCTGCCAATGCCGTTGCTGTGGGAAATCCCTGTAAAGTGATTCGGGAACTTACCGAAGACGAACTGAAATAAAATACTTTGGATAAAACGGAATATGAAGAAACATTTTTTACTTGCAGCTGGTCTGTTTATGACATTTGCTGTACAATATCAAACAATTATGGCACAAAGTCTTGAAAAGATGAATTGGTTTAATGAACCTGATAAATGGGAGATACGGGATGCACGTACTTTCTCAATGATAGTCCCTCCGAAAACGGATTATTGGAGAATATCCCATTATGGTTTTACGGTAGATGATGCACCTTTTTACTATGCTCTTTACGGTGGGGAGTTTGAAGCGAAAGTTAAAATAACGGGAAACTATGTGACTACTTTTGACCAAATGGGACTGATGATTCGTGTGGATCATGAGAACTGGATAAAAGCAGGTGTGGAGTATGTGAATGGTAAACAGAATGTGAGTGCTGTGGTGACACATAAAACAAGTGACTGGAGTGTGGTAGAGTTGGATAAAGCTCCTCGTTCTATCTGGATAAAAGCTGTCAGAAAGCTGGATGCCGTAGAAATATTCTTCTCATTGGATGATAAGAAGTATACGATGATGCGTACCTGTTGGTTACAAGATAACTGTCCGGTAATGGTAGGATTAATGGGAGCATGTCCTGATGGTACGGGATTTGAAGCTATCTTTGAAGATTTTCAGGTGAAACAATTGCCTGATACACGTCGGTTGGAATGGGCAAAGAAGCAAAAGTAAAACTTCAATTATGTTTCACCATAGAGAGTAGTACGAAGGAGTAATTGTATCAAAACTGTTTTATGCTTTCATGGGTACACAGGATGGAATGGATGATCCGTTGTCATCCGTTTCATCCTGTGTGCCATAGAAGATACTTTATTTCCGGAGCTTTATTTCCGGCACAAGTATAAATCGAGTGTCCGGGAAGTATTTTTCCATATATTTTCTGATAAAGCTTTGCGTATCCTCTTGTATTGTTTTATCTTCTACTGTGGGATACAGATTATACATCACAGTATCAAGACGGATCCCCCGGTTACGTATGGCTTCAAAGCTGAGTAATGTGTGGTTGATGCTTCCCAACTTGCCGGAGGTAACAAAAATGAGCGGGTAACCCTTTTGGGCTACATAGTCGATCGTCAGCAACTCTTCGGTCAACGGCACCATCAGTCCGCCGGCACCTTCGAGCAGAACAATGTCATAACGGTGGCTGAGTTCGGCGGTGGCTTGTTCCATCTTGTTGAAGTTTATGGGGCGCTTGTCCAATTGCGAGGCAAGATGCGGCGAAGCCGGATAGGAGAAAATCTCCGGCATAGTGAGTCCTTCACGATCTTCTTCGGTGTGAGGAATTCCCATGATACGGCGGTGCAGGTCAATATCTTCGGAATAACCTACATTGCCGGTCTGAATAAATTTCTGGGTAATAGTACGCTTTCCGTTCTTATTGAGTTCGCGGGCCAGGAAACCGGTGGCATAGCTCTTTCCGGCATCAGTGTCAATGCCGGATACAAAAAATACATTCTGTTTCATTGTTTCTTCTTTTTTGCGATGATATAAATAGGGTGATAAGTAAGTGTCACGGAGCGGTTGTTACCGGATTGGCGGGGATAGTCCTCGCAGAAACGGTTTAGTTCGCGCCGTGTCCAATGGTGTTTACCGGTACCCGTAACTCCTGTTTCTTTCAGATGATAGAGTACTTGCAGCGGAGTGGTGAAGGTACGGGGGACTACCTCTTCTTCTGCATAAATGATATCGTACATAGGGGCGAGCGAAGCCTTCAGGTCGCGGAGCGAACGGTAGGTAAGTCCGTGACCGGTGACACTGCGTATCTCTTCCATGTTCTTTTGCCCGAAAGTGGTGAAAGCGAAATACCCGTTTCTACTCAGATAGTCCGTGCAACGGTGAAAAAAGTGTTCCGGGTTTTCAAACCATTGAAGGGTAGAACAGGAGGTGATAAGTTCCGTATCTTCGGGAAATGCGAGTGTTTCGGCATCTCCGGCAAGGAAGCCTACGCCCCGATTGAGCAGGTCCTCACAGCAGGTCTGCATGTCGTGGCAGATATCATTCAGGAGAAGTTGCTTCGGTTGCAGGGTATGATAGAGCAGCCGGGAGTAATTGCCTGTGCCGCAACCAAATTCTACCACTTTCCCCAACGGGGTCGGAGGGAGATATTGCTGTAAGAGGTGGATCATTTTTTCGGCTATTTGTTGCTGTATATTTGCTTCCCGCGTATAAGTACCGATTGCTTTAGAGAAACGTTCGGCTATCAGATTCTTGTCCATATTCATTTCAGGTATTGCGTAAAGAGTGATTCGTCATAATGAGCTTCGTTACCATGGAGGATAGAAGCGGAAGTCTCTTCCCAGGCAGTATGTTGATTGGCGGGAGGGAAGATACGGTCGTTTTCACCGATGATGGCTTTTTTCCAGGAGAAACTGGCAGGAGGAAGTTCCCGATATTGCCGGGCAATGGCGGCGAGTTCCTCTTTCAGGTCTTCTGCTGACCGTTGGGGAGTAATGTGGCGGAAGCTGTCAAAAGCACTTCCATTGGCGCACATCCGGCGCTGGAATTTCCGAAGGGATACTTCGTTCAAACCCTCTAATGTTCCTTCAAAAATGGCGGGAGGAATACCCCGTTTCTCGTCGATAGGGAAGGGGGTACCGTTGATCGCGACACTGCCGTTGACAGGAAGTGCAATGCGTGAGAGTACTTGTGAGGCCGCCCAGACTCCCATAGACCATGCCACAACGTCGATATGGGAGTAACGGGCTGCCGAGGAAGTGTCGAAATCGAGTGTATGATAATCGTAGCAAATCATAAAATCGCTTTCACGGGGTGTATATTGTATGAAAGGGCGTTCATCCATTCCCCAGCCTGCGAAGAACAGGAGAAGGCGATCTTGTTTCTGATTTGTTGACGTATGGATATATTGGTTCATAGGTAGATGTGATACTTAAAATAATGTTGTGTAATATTACTATTGTTACACTGTTCGGAATACTAAAGTCTGTCTTTGTAATGCGCTGATTATTAAAGGGTTTACGGAACGCTTTTCTCCCCGGAGTCGAACAGCCTGCTCCCCGGAGCCGAAGAACCTCTTCCCCGGAGCCGGGCTACCTCCTCCCCGGAGCCGGGCAAGGCGTACGGCTTGGGGAGAAAACAGTATGTAAAATAATGCGATTCTGTTTGAGGTGGATTCCATATCGTTTAAACTTATATATTCAGACAAAACGGGAGTAACGGTTGGCATTTTAGCATCTTCTTTTTGAGGAAAATTTAAACAGGCTTTTCGTCTTTTGATATTTCATTTATTAATTTCTTCATTTCACTTTCCCTGATCTCTGCCGTCAGCGAGAACCGGATACGCGAAGTACCTTCCGGTACCGTAGGCGGGCGTACGGGCAAAGCATAGAATCCTTTGCGTTGTAGTTCTTCCGCCTTCCGGATGGCCACACAGCTTTCTCCTGTTATCAACGGCACGATGTGACTGGTTGAAGGGCAGGTATATCCTTTGTTTTTCAGGGCTTCCCTGAGTTGGTTACTAAGGAACCGCAGGGTTTCACGTCTTTGCCGGAAGCCTGCCAGACGTTCCAGCATGAAGGAGGTCCACTGTACTGTCACCGGAGGTAATGCCGTGGTGAAGATGAAAGTACGCATCTTGTTAATAAGGTATTCCCGTATCACTTTCCGGCAGACGATATAGGCTCCTGCCGAAGCTAACGCCTTACCGAATGTACCTACCAGAAAGTCGATATCGTTGATGCAATCCTGCTCTTCTGCACATCCCAGTCCTCTCTGTCCGCGTACTCCGAAGGCATGAGCCTCATCTACATACAACAGTACATTGGGATATTGTTTTTTCAAACGAACCAGTTTCCGAAGATCGGCTTCGTCACCATCCATACTAAAGATACTTTCGGTGACGACAATGATGCGTTCGTATTCCGAATGATTCACTTGCAACAGACGTTCCAACTGGTTGTATTCATTGTGTCGGTATCGGATACATTTTGCTGCCGATAGGCGTATGCCGTCTATCAGGCTGGCATGTACCAGTTTGTCTGCCAGGATGAGCGTGTGTGTATTGCTTACTGCCGGCAGGATACCTGTATTGGCATGATATCCGCTGTTGAATGTCAATGCCGCTTCGGTACCAAAGTCATCGGCAAGTTGCTGCTCCAACCGATCATAAATACTGAAGTTCCCTGTCAGCAGACGTGAAGAGGAGGAGGTAGGCAGAAAAGTCTCCGTGGTCAGGGTTTCCCGGAACTCCTGGCGCAGTTTCCTATCGTTTGCTAATCCTAAATAGTCGTTTGAAGAGAGGTTTAGCATCCGCTGCCCGTCTACAATAACATTTCTGCCTTCGTGTGTAATGGCAGGAAGCTTTCGTAGATTGCTTTTCTCTTTCAGTTCCTGCAACTCTTGTTGCATCTGTTCGATGGTGGTCATAATTCTTTAACTTATTTATTAATTAGTAGTAAGTAGTCAAGTAGTTAAGTAGTCAAGTAGAAATGACTCGTTTAATGTATTCTACTTACTACTTAACTACTTACTACTTAACTACTCAATTACTCATTATTGTTATAACTCCACTCGTAAGTTTACTTAATTGTTCCGGCGTGATGATAAACGGGGGCATGAGGTATACCAACTTTCCGAAAGGACGCACCCAGATACCCTCTTCAACAAACCTCCGTTGCATGTACGCCATGTCTACCGGCTGATGTGTTTCAATAACCCCGATAGCACCCAATACCCGTACATCTGCTACGGTCGGAAGTGAACGTGCCGGAGCCAGTTCCCGCTTCAGTTGCTCTTCGATACGGTATACATTTTCCTGCCAACCGGACTCTAATAACAGGCGTACCGAAGCACAAGCTACGGCACAAGCCAGTGGATTCCCCATAAACGTAGGGCCGTGCATAAAAGCTCCCGGTGCATGATTGGAAATCATATCCGCCACTTCATTGGTTGCCAATACGGCAGACAGTGTCATATATCCTCCGGTCAGTGCCTTGCCGATGCACATGATATCCGGTTCTACTCCGGCATGTTCCCAGGCAAAGAGCTTTCCTGTACGTCCGAAGCCGGTAGCTATTTCATCAAAGATAAGTAACAGATTGTGCTCACGGCAAAGTTTAGCTGCCTCCTGTAAATACCGGGGATGGTAAAACCACATACCGCCTGCCCCCTGTACAATCGGTTCGAGGATAAGTGCGGCGAGCTCGTCGGAACGTGTTTCTATCAGTTCTTTCAGAGGGAGAATATCTTCCGGATTCCACTCGCCATCAAAACGTGAGGTGGGTTGAGGTACAAAATAACGTACCGGCAGTGCTGATCCGAACAGCGAGTGCATCCCTGTTACGGGGTCACAAACAGACATTGCATTCCATGTATCACCATGATATCCGCTGCGTATGGTAACGAAATTATTCTTTTCTGTCTTCCCGGCGGCATACCAGTATTGTACGGCCATTTTCAGTGCTACTTCTACTGCCACCGATCCGGAGTCTACATAGAATATCTTCTGCATCGAAGGAGGAACCAGAGGGAGCAACAGCTTTCCCAATTCAATGGCCGGATCGTGTGTCAGTCCGCCAAACATTACGTGCGACATTTTCTCCAACTGCTCCCGTACTGCTTCATTCAATACCGGATGATTGTATCCATGTATCGTACACCACCACGACGACATTCCTTCTACAAGCACCCGCCCGTCACTCAGCGTAATCGTAGCCCCTTCTGCCCGTTCTACTTTATATACCGGCAATGGATTTGTGGTCGAAGTATAGGGATGCCACAAATGTTCCCTATCGAACTCGTCCCCTATTTCTTTCCTTCTCCCTTCTCCCATCTCCCTTCTCCCATCTTTTATCTCGTATCCTGCTGCACAAATCATCTGCTTGTCTTCCGAGACTTTTGAGCCGAGTGTAGTTAGTAGATCTCCCACGATAGCCGAGTTGATGCCGATATGTAAAGCCCGTTTCATAGTTTCCGGAGAGAGTTGTGAACGTCCTCCGGCAAAGCGCAGATAGGCTGTCGGGTTGATAAAACGGAAAAGTGCAATAGCGGTCAATACCTCTTCTTCTGTCAGCGGTGTTGCGTGTTCCAGTGGGGTACCAGGGATCGGGCTGAGTAGGTTGATCGGGATGGACTGTACCCCAAGTTCCCGGAGGGTGAAAGCAAATTCAATACGCTGTTCCAGTGTCTCTCCCATACCGATAATGCCGCCGCAGCAGATATCCATACCTACCCGGCGTGCAGCATTGAGTGTAGCCAGTTTCTGCTCTTGCGTATGCGTAGAGCAAAGTTTCGGAAAATAGGAAGGCGCTGTTTCCAGGTTGCAGTGATAACGGGTGATACCTGCGTCGTAGAGTACCTGTAATTCATCTTCTTCGAGGAGCCCTAAGGAGGCGCATAGCTGAATGGAAGTATGCCTGCGCATGTAGCGGGTGGAATCACGGAGTTGAATAAGTTGTTTCGGGGAGGGTTTTCGTCCGCTGGTGACGAGTGAGAACCGGGCTATGCCCTGTGCTTCGTTGTATTGTGCCTGTCGGAGGCATTCATCTTTACTGACGAGGTCGTAAACCTCGGCTTTTGTCTGGTAATGGGAGGATTGTGCACACCATTTACAGTTTTCCGGGCAACGTCCGGACTTGGCATTAATGATGGAACATATGTCGAATTCGCGCTGTGCACGGGCGACGGTAATCTCATGGGCAGCCGCATATAGCGCTTCCCTGTCGGCTGTATTAGCCAGCCAGGCTGCTTGTTCGGGCGTGATATCAACGCCTTGCAGCACCTGGTCTTTAAGTTCTTCAAGTGTCATAAATGTATGATAAGGGATAGTTTGAGCAGCTTTTTGCTTGGCGAGCGAACGTTCCGTCACATTGAGATGCAACTGTCCGATGGTTACCTGGTGTCCCAGGCTGGCAAAGGCAGCATATCCCTTCCGGCTCCAACAGCGGAATCGGATGGCAGGTCTATGGATCGGACGGTTCGTTTTCATTCTTTTTTCAGGTTTTGAACGGGGCAAATGTACAAAGAAATTTTGAGTATGTGAACATAAAGACCTATCTTTGCGTACTACTAATGTCATACTTAGAATAATAGCCTTATGATTGATTTAAGCCGTAAACTCCCCATCGGGATACAGACTTTCGAGAAGTTGCGTAAAGAGGGATATCTCTATGTGGATAAGACTGCGCTTGTCTGGCAGATGGTAAGTACCAGTACTCCTTATTTTCTGAGCCGTCCCCGCCGCTTCGGGAAAAGTTTGTTGCTGTCTACTTTCGAGGCTTATTTTGAGGGGAAGAAAGAACTTTTCGAGGGGTTGGCTATCGAAGATTTGGAGCAAGAGTGGGTCACTTACCCTGTGCTGCACCTCGACTTGAATGCCCGAAAATATGAGACCCCTTTCGACTTGGTAGCCATGCTCAACCAGCATCTCGAAAAATGGGAGCTGCTTTATGGTAACGAGAAGCAGGAACGTAGTCCAGAAGAACGTTTTGCTTATGTCATAGAACGTGCAAGCATATTAACCGGGCGCAATGTCGTTGTCCTGATAGACGAATACGACAAGCCCTTGCTTCAGGCCATGCAGAATGAGGCTTTGCTGGATGAGTATCGCACGACCCTGAAAGCTTTTTATGGCGTACTGAAAAGCTCCGATCGTCACCTGCGTTTCGCTTTCCTTACCGGAGTGACCAAATTTGCCCAGGTAAGTGTATTCAGTGATTTGAACCAATTGCAGGATATCAGTCTGTGGTATGATTATGCTACTGTTTGTGGTATTACCCGGGAAGAGTTAATTTCGACTTTCCATCCTGAGCTGGAAGTGCTGGGCAGAGCTAACGATACCACTTATGAAGAAACGGTGGATGAGATGACCCGGATGTATGATGGTTATCATTTTCATCCTGCGGGAGAGGGCGTTTTCAATCCGTTTAGTGTACTCAATGCGCTGAAAGCAAAAGAATTTAATGATTATTGGTTCCAGACCGGGACACCTACTTTTCTCGTTGAACTGCTTAAAAAGAGCGACTACGATCTTCGCATTTTGATTGATGGCGTGGAAGCATCTTCTACCGCTTTTACCGAATATCGGGTAGAGGCACGTAATCCTATCCCATTAATCTACCAGAGTGGATACCTCACGATAAAAGAGTATGATAAGCGTTTCAAAATGTATCGCCTGGCTTTTCCGAATGATGAAGTGAAGTACGGTTTTATGAATTTCATATTGCCTTTCTATACACCAATACCGGACGGAGAACGACGTTTCTACATTGGCAAGTTCATCAAGGAACTACAGGCAGGTGATGTAGCAGCTTTCCTCACTCGTCTTCAATCGTTTTTTGCCGATTTCCCTTATGAGTTGAACGAAAACAAAGAACGCCATTATCAGGTTGTGTTTTATTTGGTGTTCAAGTTGATGGGGCAGTTCACCGAGGCAGAAGTACGTAGTGCCCGTGGAAGGGCGGATGCTGTGGTAAAGACTCCCGATCAGATTTATGTCTTTGAGTTTAAGCTGAATGGCACGGCAGAACAAGCCTTACAGCAGATTGATGACAGGGGCTATCTGATACCTTATCTGGCGGATGGGCGTGAAATAGTGAAGGTGGGAGTAGAGTTCAGTGCCGAAACACGAAATATCAGTCGTTGGCTGGTGGAGTAGCTGTTGCCAGATTATCATTTAGTGCTTTTTCCTGTATTGCTTCTTCAGATAAAAATTGAATCCTGCATATACCTGCAGTGTACCAAAGCCATTGTTCAGTGAGAAATTATTCCGGTAGTAATCATAGGTTCTGCCCACAAAGGAGGTCCCGGCAAAATATTTGCTGTTGTTGTAAACTACCCCTGCACGTAGTATGAAATCTATGTTGAAGTTTTGGTACCAGTCGTTTGTTTCTGTTTGTACTTTCTCAATCCGTGAGGTTTTGTAGGCTATGGCAGGTGTCAGTGAGAGGCAGGCGAGCCAGTTGCGTGCAAACACCCAGTTGTAGGCATAACCGAGAGTGAGACTGATATTTGTGTATTTGATGTGTTCCACTCTCATATCTTCATTCAGGCTTTCCTGGATAGTTTGCGGCAGTTTGGCAGAATCGAAGTTCAGATGATGCGTGGAGATAGAAAAGCCTGCAATCATCGACCCGGCACTACGCCTTTGGTTAGTGCTTTGACTGAAAGCTGCCGGATAGGAAAAACGGCGATAGTTGAATACGTAAAATGCATTCAGCCCTTTTATATCTACTTTCAATCCGTCAAAACTTTCGGAGTAATTGTCGGGTACGTCATCAAAGCCGTCTGCTTTATGTATTCGGTAGTCGTTGCCGGTGCGGCGATAGAAAATATCCACCCCTAATTTGGCACTGTAAAGACTTAAGTCAAACTCGGTCCCTTTTCTTTTTCCTTTTTGTTTGCCGTAAAGCCCGTCGGTATCTATGGACCATCCCAGGAATATCCAGCGCCAACCGAAGTAGGGACCTATTTTATTACGAGGGTTGGGAGAGAACCGTAACCGTTGTGACTGAGGAGTACTACTGCTTAGACTATAATATTCGTAGTTGGTGAAATGGTCCAGCATCAGTGCATAGTTGTAACGGTTTGGGCTGATATAAGTAGTATCGATGTCACTGGGGTTGAACAGATAGTTGAAAGCTCTTATAAATCCGTTGGGACGTTTGGCTGTCTCCACACTGTCCTGCATGACGATATTGCTCTCTTCATTCTGAGCGAACAAAGAAAGAGGCAATATCACCAACAGACAAATTACAAGTTTTTTCATACTATTTTAATAAGTAGTTAGAATTTAGTAGTAAGTAGTTAGAATCCTTTCGGAATGACAACGCTGATATGCTGCATAGATTCTGACTACTGACTACTAACTACTGACTTCTAACCTCATTATTCGCGAAATTAATATTTCCTTCCCGTTTGTGCAATCTTCCTTTAAATTTTGTTTCGTATCTTAAACAAAACAAGGCTATGTGATGTTAGATACCTCACGTAAATAAATCCTAAACCACAAGAAAATATGAGAATCAATCTACGTCTATTAGTAGCGTTTCTGGCCTTTGTTGTATCTGTATCGTTGCAGGCGGCCGTACAACAGGAGAAACGTATTTCGGGTACCGTAATATCCGACGGAGAACCATTACCCGGTGTTTCCGTACAGGTAAAAGGTGCCACTACCGGTACCATTACCGATATCGATGGAAAATATTCTATATCTGCCCCTGCCGATGGGATACTTGTTTTCCGTTTTGTAGGGTTAAAGACGGCAGAGAAGCCTGTGAACGGACGGAGTACCATTGATGTTACTCTTGAATCCGACAGTAAGGAACTGGACGAAGTCATGGTAGTAGCTTATGCCACAGCCAAAAAGTATAGCTTTACCGGAGCCGCTTCTACTGTAAAAGGAGATGAGATAGCCAAACTACAGGTAGCCAGTGTTTCGCGTGCTCTTGAAGGTACTGTTTCCGGTGTGCAGGCAAGTGCTTCCAGCGGGCAACCCGGTACGGATGCCGAGATACGTATCCGTGGTATCGGGTCTATCAATGCTTCCAGTGCACCGCTTTATGTAGTGGATGGTGTGCCTTTTGATGGTTCCGTCAACGCTATCAATCCGGATGATATTGCCTCCATGACAGTGCTGAAAGATGCTGCTTCGGCTGCTCTTTACGGTTCGCGTGGTGCCAATGGAGTCATTATTATCACCACTAAACAGGGGCAAACAGACTCTAAAACAACCGTCAATGTAAAAGCCTCCTTCGGTGGTTCCAATCGTGCCGTACGTGATTATGACCGTATAGGTACCAATGATTATTTCCAGCTCTATTGGGAAGCCTTGCGCAATCAATATGCCAAGGATACGCAGAACTATACTCCTGCTACAGCCGCCGCACAGGCTTCAAAAGATCTGGTAACCAAACTTATGGGGGATGGTCCCAACCCCTATGGACCCAATTATTCACAACCTGTAGGCACGGATGGTAAACTTGTAGACGGTGCTACCCCTCTGTGGGATTTTGATTGGAGTAATGCTATGGAACAGCAAGCCTTGCGTACGGAGCTTAATCTCAATGTATCCGGAGGCGGACAGAAGAATCAGTATTTCTTCTCTGCCGGTTATCTGAATGATAAGGGTATTGCCCTCGAATCCGGGTATCAGCGTTTCAACCTGCGTTCCAATATCACCAGTGAAATGACCTCCTGGCTGAAAGGTGGTGTTAACATGAGTTTTGCGCATTCCATGCAGAACTATCCGGTGTCTTCGGATACCAAAACCAGTAATGTTATCAATGCAGGGCGTACGATGCCCGGTTTCTATCCCATTTACGAGGTAAACCCCAATGATGGAAGTATCATTTATAAAGACGGAAGTCCTGTTCCTGATTTCGGGCCCTATCGTCCTTCCGGTTCTATGGCAAACTGGAACCTGCCCGCTACTCTTCCGCTTGATAAGTCCGAACGGATGAAAGATGAGTTTTCGGGACGTACTTTTCTGGAAGTTACCTTTATTCCAGGTTTGAAGTTCAAGACGAGTTTTAACTTCGACCTTATCAATTACAATTCACTCGATTTCACAAATTCCCTTATCGGTCCTTCGGTCACTACCGGAGGTGGCTCAAGTCGTGTCAACACCCGTACTTTCTCCTGGACGTGGAACAATATTGCGACTTATGATAAGACGATTGGTGAGCACCACTTCAATATACTTGTTGGGCAGGAAGCCTATTCCTACCGTTATGATGAACTTTCTGCTTCCCGTACGAAAATGGCGTTACCTAATATGCCCGAACTGGTAGTTGGTTCGCAACTCACCGGAGGTTCCGGTTACCGGATTGATTATGCCCTGGTGGGTTATTTCTCTCAGTTCCTGTATGATTACCAGGATAAATACTTCTTCTCCGCCTCTTACCGCCGTGACGGTTCTTCCCGTTTTGCACCGGAGACCCGCTGGGGTAATTTCTGGTCGGTAGGAGCTTCCTGGCGTATCGATCGTGAAGACTTCATGGTTTCTACTTCCGATTGGCTTTCGGCTTTGACTTTAAAAGCCAGTTACGGAGCACAGGGAAATGATAACTTAGGTACTTACTATGCCAGCAAAGGGCTTTATGCCATTGTATCCAACCTGGGGGAGAATGCACTTGTATCCGATCGCATTGCCACTCCGAAACTGAAGTGGGAAACCAATCTCAACTTCAATGTGGGTGTGGACTTCTCTTTATGGAACAATCGTGTATCCGGTTCGTTCGATTTCTTCCAGCGCCGTTCCAAAGACTTGCTCTATTCACGCCCTGTAGCTCCTTCTATGGGATATAGTTCGGTTGATGAGAATGTGGGGGCACTGAAAAATACCGGTATTGAACTGACGCTGAATGGTACGGTGATCCATACAGAGGATTTCATGTGGAAACTTGGTTTCAACCTGACACATTACAAGAACGTAGTCACCGAACTACCTTTGAAAGACATGCCTCCGGTAGGGGTAAACAAGTTAAAAGAGGGGCGTTCCGTCTATGATTTCTATACGAAGGAATGGGCTGGGGTAGACCCGGAAAACGGAGATCCGTTGTGGTATATGGATATACTCGATAAGGATGAAAATGTGATAGGTCGCGGGACAACGAATGTGTATAAAGATGCTACTGATTATTATGTCAATAAGTCATCTTTGCCCAAGATATATGGTGGTTTCAATACAGCATTCTCTTATAAAGGCATCGAGCTTTCGGCGATCTTTGCCTATAGCGTAGGTGGGTATATCATGAATCGTGATATCACTATGATTCTGCACAATGGTAGTGCCGAAGGTCGTTCATGGTCAAAAGAGATATTAGATCGCTGGACACCGGAAAATCGATATACGGATGTTCCGGCATTGGGTACTACTTCCAATAACTGGACTTCCTACTCTACACGTTTCTTGCAGAACAATTCCTATATGAGGCTGAAGAACCTTACCCTCTCTTACACATTACCGAAACAACTCGTCAACCGGGCGTCGTTGAGTAATGTACAGGTTTTTGTACAAAGCGATAACTTGTTTACTATTCATCGTAATCAGGGGCTCGATCCGGAACAAGGTATTACCGGACTGACCTATTATCGTTATCCTGCAATGAGAACTTTCTCGGGAGGAGTGAATGTAACGTTTTAGGATTCTAACTCCCAACTCCCAACTACTTACTACTAACTAATTTATAGTTTATGAAAAAATATATCTATCCTTATATGGCCTTCCTGCTTTTATTGGCGGGATGTAGTGGTGACTTTCTTGATAAAGAACCTACGGACTCTGTTAGTTCCGATGAGGTTGGAGTACCCGGTAATGCCGAACGATTGTTTAATGGTGCCTGGTATAATCTGTTTGAATATGGCACAACCTATGCCAATATTGGTTATCGTGCTCTTCAGTGCCAGGACGATATGATGGCGGATGATGTCGTTTCCCGCCCTGCTTATGGGTTTAATTCATCTTATCAGTTCAATGATATAGCAATACCGAACAATAGCCGAACCTCTTTTGCCTGGTATCTCATTTATAAAACGATTGATAACTGTAACACCGCCATTGCTATTGATGGTGATTCGGAAGAATTTTTTCAGGCAAAAGGACAGGCACTTGCTTTGCGGGCGTTTTGTTACCTTCATCTGGCGCAACACTATCAGTTCACTTACCTGAAAGATCCCACTGCTCCCTGTGTACCTATCTATACAGAGCCCACTACAAGTGAAACGGCGCCTAAAGCGAAATCTACTGTAGCCCAGGTGTATCAGCGCGTTTTTGATGATCTTAACCTGGCACAGAGTTATTTGAAGAACTATACCCGCAAAGGGGATGGGCAGAAATTCAAGCCGAATACCAATGTTGTCAATGGGCTGCTTGCCCGTGCCTATCTGTTGACCGGACAATGGGAGGAGGCAGCAAAGGCAGCCGTCGCTGCCCGTCAGGGATATTCGCTGATGACAACGACTGCCGAATACGAAGGATTCAACAATGTATCTAATAAAGAATGGATCTGGGGGCATCCGCAGACACTTGCACAATCCGATGCTTCCTATAACTTTTATTACCTGGACGCAACCTATGTAGGTGCTTACAGTAGTTTTATGGCCGATCCTCATTTCAGGGATACATTCTCCGAAGGAGATATTCGTTTGGGATTATTCCAGTGGATGCGTGAGGGGTATTTAGGTTATAAAAAGTTCCATATGCGTGCAGATGATACTGCCGATATCGTGTTGATGCGTGCCTCCGAGATGCTTCTGATAGAGGCTGAAGCCCTTGCCCGTGAAGGTTTCCCGGAGAAAGCGGTAATACCATTAAATGAATTGCGCCATGCCCGTGGATTGGGTGACTATGATTTAACAGGTAAATCACAGGACGATGTTGTCAATGAGATCCTGATGGAGCGCCGTCGTGAACTTTGGGGAGAGGGTTTCAGTATTACAGATATCTTGCGTACACAACAGTCTGTGAAGCGTGTTGCACTTTCCGTTGAAGAGCAGGCGCAGCAAGTAGATGCCTGGCAGGAAGGAGGAGGATTTGCCAAACGTACTCCGTTAGGACATTGGTTCCTTACATTCTCCGGAGGAGATGCATTTGTGCCAAACAGTATCAACTATCTGTATGCTATCCCGAAAGCTGAGATCGATGCCAATCCGAATTTGTAGGCTTCGGATGCTTCCCGCACGGGGAGGTACGACAAGCGATGATTAATTATTGAAACGCAGATGATCGCAGATTTTCGCAAAGAAATATAAAGAGAAAGAACAACTGTCTCTTAATTTGCGTTAATCTGCGATCATCTGCGTTTCAATAAAACGCTGTTATAGTATGAATTAACTACTTAAACAAATAACTTGTGAAACTCTGTGGTGAAATATATTCATTACTTTTCAGCCAACAACCATGTCCACTTATGCCAGACACTTTCCAAAGGTCCTTGTTTATGTTTGGATAGCCACCATTTACAGAACCGGACTTGCAGTAAGAAAAGGACAATACCGATAATCAGACTGACTGTATAGCCACAGTAAGGAGCCAGATAGAATCCGAACGGAAAATAAATGATAGCTCCCATGATAGATTGGCTGATATAATTGGTAAGACTCATTTTTCCATAAAAACGAAGGTTTGTTACCGCCTTTCTGAATTTTTCTTTTTGATACAGGATCACAAAGGACGCAACCAGGACAAACGTAAATGCAAACTTTTGCCACATATCAAAAGCAGTACCGACTGTCTGTTTGACTATGTCACTTTCGCTTTGCATAATCAACTCTTTTAGTGAATAGAGGGGGGCAAAACATATGGCAGCAACAATGAGCGTCTTAATCCAAAAACGAAGATGCGAGTCGGTGGTTACGAACAACTCTTTTCTGCCGATGTACAGGCCCATTAAGAAAAGTCCGGCTGTTTGCAGAAAACGTCCTGCTCCGATAGCCCAAAACAGACTGGCTTTTTGTCCCAAAGTGACATTACCTGCAATGAAATTCCAGAAGTTACCTGCTTTAGTATATTCGGCCACTTCCTGATACATTGCATTCACACCCAAATCGGGCAACGTGTATGACGGATCAAATAAACTCATCAGATAATGGTACCACTCAATGGGCTGTAACAGGAAAAAGATTGCTGTGATCAGAATAGCTTTATCACTCCATTTCCGCACTAAGAACAATACAATCCCCACAATAGAGAAAAGCAGTAATACATCTCCCGCAGGAAAGAATGCGGCGTTTATGGTAGCAAAACCAACTAATAATACTAACCTCCAAAGAAAGCGATAACCAAAATCTTTTCCCTTCTTCTCTTGATTGTGGCATTGGATATAAAATGTAAATCCGAAAAGTAAAGCAAATATTGCGTAAGACTTTCCGGCAAAGAGTGAGAATACTACATTAAGTGTTCCGTTATCAAGAATGTTCAGCCATTCGGGTGAATCGGTCGGATAGATCGGGAATATAAAATGTTCTAAACTGTGTACCAATAAAATTGCCATTACGGCAAATCCTCTCAAGGCATCTATTACTTCAATACGTGGTGTTTTATTTACTGTGGGTTGCATACAATTGTTTCTGTTTTTCATTAACTTATGGTTGCAAACATAGTAATTAATTGTCATTCATCAGGTTCTTTTTGATAAATATTTATTTTCGAACAGTTTTTTCTATTCGTTCTCAGTTATCAAAACAGTACTTATTGACTGATAATTGTCGTTTAAGGTTATGGATGGTAAAGAGTAAACGTGAATGTAATTTGTTGAATGACAGTGTGGTTAAATAATGTGTTCTTTATGCTGTAAAAGTACGTATTTAAGTGTGTGTTAAATACGTACTTTTATATAAGAAGAGTACGTACTCTTATCTATAAAAAGTACGTACTCTTGTCAGGCTAAAATTTATGATTAAGAAACGCTGTTAATGTTGTTAATTTATTATTTCCAATGATTTCTTCGATACATAATAGCTATGCTTCATTCGATAAATGTATAGTTACCAAAAAAGCAATTATAAAGATCCTTTCAGAGGAAATATTAAGATGGTGTATGGATTCTTGATTTTATGTAATTGCTTGATTTATAACGAATATCAACCTCTTTTTCTTCTTTTCCTTGCCGAGCGGGCTATTTCTTTTTTTATCCATAGATAATATCCTGTCAGGGGCAGGGTAGCACCCAACAGTGAAGCTATAAAACTCAGAATCCGGGTAAACATACCTCCCCAGCTACCAACATGTACAGAGAAAATCCATCCACGTATCTTGCCGGAATTATCCAGGTCTTTATAAAGTGTAGTCTCAGTTATTTTTCCATTTCTCGGATTAAAACTGTAACGGTCTGATGCACGTTGATTACCGAAGCGGTTGAAAGAGACGTTTGCTGTACCGTTTGATACAGTGATTTGTTTATAATCGGGATTTTGAACTTTCAGTTGTTCGTATACTTTTTGCCACAAGGCATAAGGAGAAGGGAGAGGGGAGAATTGAGAAGGGAGAAGGGATTGCGTTTCGCCTTTTCTCTGGTTTCTTCCTTTTCTGTCCTCTCCTTCCTTCTCGCTTCTTTCTTTCTCTTTCATATCTCTCTTCTTTCCTTCTTCCTTCTCCATTCTCCCTTCTCCCTTCTCTTGCATTTCTACGCCAAATGCTTTATAGAATCCAGTGCGATACCAACCGAAAGACCAGGTCAGTCCGGTGAGAGACAACGCTAATAAGAAAATGAATGTGTATAGTCCTCCTGCTATATGCAAATCGTACCAGAATCTTTTCCAGCCTTTATTAACTGAAATCTTGAGGCTATTTTTCAGAGCTTTGGCACTGCGTGGAATCCAGATAATAATTCCGGATATCAGCACAAAGACAAACATCAACGTGCTGACGCCAACAATCATCTTACCCCAAAAGATACCTCCATCTGGTTTCATGCTATCCAGCAACCATCTGTGTAGCTTGAACATGGTCGTAAAAAACGGAGCACGTTCATATTTTCCTTTAATTTCACCTGTATACTGATCAATATATACAGACGCCCGTCTGGGTTTGGAGAGGTTGACCTGATATGCTTTTGCCGGATCGGATGAAATGCTGATCCCCGTCACTGATATACTATCAGGCAGAGTTGCTGCTACTTTCTGTGCCAGTTCTCCGGCGGGTAGGGGAGTCTCTTCTACCTTACTGACATAATAAAAGTCGTGCCGGCACAATTCCATAATTTCATTTTCGAAAACTAAAGCTGCTCCGGAGAAGCAGATGACAGTAATGATTAAGCCGAAAGGAATAGAAAGCCAGAGATGTATTTGGCGAAATATCTTCTTCATATATCTTCTTTAAGTGAGGTCATGAAAGAAGCCTGCAATACATAAGGCTTGCAGGCTCTTCAATCTGTCTATTTTATGCTACTATTTATTTTGCTTTCAATCTACCAACACCGCTGACTTGTGTTGCTTCTACTGCTATACCCATTGTTGCGGTAGCATTTGTCGGGTCAATCTTGTAGATGGCAGGATGGCCGGTAGTAGTTGTAACTGTGATATAAGTGAAACCGTTTTCTGTATACGGGGTATTACCGAAACCAGAGATCTGATCAGCTGATGGCAGGCCATCTACATAGGTAAGTTTTCCGGTTGTTCCTTTGTAAATGGCCAGTTGGTTGGCAACGAAGTCTTTTTCATTTAAAGGACGGTCGTACATCAACATCAGGAAATAATCTCCTGTGAGGTGCCAGCAACGGAGGAAAGACTTCCCGCCGCTCTGTGCTTCAATGCTATAATAGTAGTTCGGATCAAATTCTTCTGTTCCGGCTTTGATACGTACCACTCCGGCATCCAGTGTAGTCCGTTGACGGGCATCGCTCATTGTCTTGGCATAGCTGGGGGAGAATACATAGATATCGCCGTTATCTGCACTCCAGATGGTCTGGTAGTACTGAGACTTCATACGGCCACAGGCATAACTGATCTGTTCTGTTTTAATAAGTTTCTTGGTTGTAAGCGTCTCATCATCAAAAATTGCTACCCAGCATTCGTTAGGGTATTGTGTCCACTGTAGTTCTCCTTTTTTATAGCTGCTACTGTTCGAACCACCATCTTCAGTTTTTACCAGATCTTCGTTACCCGGCAATATCCATTGCCCCCCGTTGGCTTTTCCACCATATTGGCTCAAACCCATTGGAACTGCAGCACTATAGATTTTATTGTTATGTTCCAGGATACCTGCAAGTGTTACAAATTCGCCATTACCCAAAAAGTTTTCTGACATGTATGCTTTATTCTGGGTATTATTGGTAGTATATGTTTCGGCTGCTACATCCAGATAAGACAACAAAAACATCTTTGGCAAATATCCATTCTCGTCAGCATATTCCGTAGGTCCGTCGCCGGTGGAAGAAGTCATGATATACTTGTCGTAGATACCGTAGGTGGTAAATCTCTTGACGGCATATTCTCCTGAGCGTGCCTGTACCTCATAGTTGGCATTCATGAAATACGACCGGGTTGTGCCGGCATTTCCCTGATTGTATGTCAGCCCATACAGATATTGGTCTTTATAAAATACCCATTGGGTTGCTCCATCGTTCACAAGGCCATTATTTATAGTAGAAACAGTTCCTCCGTTTAAAGTTTCGGAAGTCAGCAGAACGTTAGTTGTATTTCCGGAGGCTGTGACAGAGGCTGCGATTACATACTCACCTTTGCCTACAGTACCTGCTCCATTACCCTGTTCATCATCTGAGCAGGCTGTCAATGTCAATCCGACCATTGCTGTTGCAAATAGTCCATTTAAAAAGAAGTTTTTCTTCATGTTATTTTTAATTTAAAACGATTTGTTGTTTATTTTTGTCTAAGTAGTACTTCGAATTTAGTTCATACAATGATAGTGTTTTATTGAAACGCAAATGATCGCAGATTTTCGCAGATTAAATGGCTGCGCTGTACTTGAGCGATGATATGCTTTGCGTGAATCTGCGAGTTTCTGCGTTTCAATGATAGTATCATATAATTTTGAACCATTACTTATTGTTTTTTAGTTTCCAAAATGTATGCGAACCTTTCCATAGAATGCGCGTCCGGCTTTTTGAAGGCTGAAGTTATCATACAATTTCTCGTTCGTGAAGTTACGGCACTCAAACGATATATTATACCGGCCATTCTGAAGGCTATATGAGAGTGCCAGATTGTGTGAGAATTGATTGGGTACCACATAATCACCTTTATTTGAACCAAGATTGGATGAATAATAAGTGAAACTATGCAAATACTGATTGTCATAAGACATGGTCAGTGTATTGCCTTTCTTCCAAAGATTCCGCCAGTAGAAGGATACATCCGAATCGGCAAACATATAGGGTAGGTTGGGCATACGTTCACCATAGGCAAGATTGGCTGCGCTACTGGAAATGGAGGTTTTCATGTTGTCACGTACATTCATTTGTGTGAAATTCCCTCCTATACTCAACCATTTTCCGAACCCATAACGGGCGGAGATATTATATCCTTTTGTCAATACTTTACCATAGTTAATATAAGTAGCAGCATATTTACCTCCACTCAGATCTGCAATATTGCGTTGGATATAATCTTTTGTATTACGATATATCAACCCTCCGTCTACGTATACGGAATGCTTACCGAAAGTTTTATTATAACTCAGATTAAGGTTTAGGTTATCACTGCTCTCCGGTTTGATACCGATGTCTCCCATCTCCAGGTCTTCATCACCGAACATCTCTTCGATGGTGGGCAGACGGTAGGCTTTCTCATAAGATACCTTCACTTGTAAACCGGATAGAATGAAATAGGTACCTGCTGCTCCGTAACCCATGGAATTGATGCTACGGGTGGTACGTACATATTTATCCTGGTTGGTAGTCGTAGCTATCGGACCTGCCACAAATTGGTCGTAGTATTTACCAAATAGGGAGAGGTTCCATTTTTCAGATGGCATCAGGCGATAAGACAAGCCGGAAATATTTTTGCGGGTCTCTTTGGCAATGGCATCTTTTTGTTCTTCTTTGGCAAGCAGAGAGGTATTAGAGCGATGGAAGGTATTTAACACATGATTGAAAGTCAGCATATGAGCCTTGCCGATACGATAATTAAGGGTTAAAGTACCGTTCCAGTTATTGTTATCCGCTTTTGAATACTGATTGGATTGTTCTCCCGGTGAATTCAGTAACTTCTTATCTCCATACCAGTTATACTTATACGAAGCGGTATCCACATTCGTTGTCATATTTTTGTTGTAATTGGCCGTTAACACAACATCCAGACCTCTTGTAAACAGGTTACGCTTGTTGTACTCCAACGAGGGCATCAGCGAATGTCCTTTACGATGCTTCTGCCCATATACAATCTCCTGACGTACGCCTGTCTGTATCTCTTTGTACATATTGGAGTAGGTAAAACCAAACATCAGCCGATCTGCCCATTTCTTGTCTACTACTCCGAGTTTACCAATAACGGCTTCATTATGATAGGTATCGTTGAAACGCTTCACACGTATCTTTTTATCCTTATCGATTCTGCCGGTTTCAAAATCTTCTACCGGAGCATATACATGATAATCGTTGTCCGAATAGTTCTGGAAAGCATTGATTTCATAAGTAAATCCGTTATTGAAAGTTTGTCCGAAGTTGGCGTATGACTTGTGAGTATTGAACGATCCGTAAGAATAAGATGCATCCAGAAACCAACGCTGGCGTTTTTTGTTGGTGACAATATTAATGACACCACCAATGGCGTCCGTACCAAAACCTACCGGTACTACACCTTTATATACTTCGATGCGATCGGCAAAGTTCACGGGGATATTATTCAATCCAAAAGAGCTTCCCACACCCTCCTGAGGTACGCCATCAATAAATACCTTGACGTGCTTACCACTGAAACCGTCAAGCATGAGTTGCATATCCGAACCTACACCACCCGATTCACGGAGTTTCATTCCCGGTGCTTTGGTTAGTGCGTCACTTAGATTCTTTGTGGTATTCTGAAGTTCCTTCGTATCTACTGCTACAGCATTAAATGCGGATCTTTTTATGCGACTTACACCCGTGGAGGTCACTACTACTTCATCCAGTTCAGTAGTAGCCGGATTGATCATAATATTTAGTTTGTTTCTCTCGTCTTGTGTCAGTTCTACTTTTTTCTCTACTGTTTCAAAACCCACGGCAGACACAACCAATGTATAATGTCCGGCTGGAGCCTTTAAGTGATAAATACCCTTTTCGTTGGTGGTACAGCCAAAGGTAGTACCTTTTAAATAGACGGTGGCAAAGTCAATGGCTTCTTTGGTTTCAGTAGATATTATTTTCCCTGACAACATCGTTCTCTGTTTTTGTGCAGAAACAGAGAACAGGCAGGCAGTTATTAAAAATAGGAGAACCAGTTTAAATCTTTTTGCTTCCAATGTGCTTTTATTATTATTCATTTTTAAAACTTTGCAAAGGTCTTTATAATTTAGAGTCTGTACAATCGCTATGATTAGGTAATCTATATATTATATATGGGAAATATCGTGGATGTAATACGCTGCAATCACTATTTAGAGGTATATTACTTAAAATAGAATAAAATTGACTGAAGGATAACGAACTAATATATCAACCAATTATGCTATTACAGTTTAATGAAAGCTAAACTTTAGTTCTTTATATGTTTGACAACATATTCTTATTCATGGACGTTGGTTTAATTTGCTGAATTATAGATATATAACTTTTTGTGTATACAACATGTGTGCGCACACATTGTTGCTTATTAAGATTATTCATCTTACTTTTGTAGAAGAAAAATAGAGTTTAAGCTATTTATCCTATGAATAAAGAATCTTCAAATATTCGTATTGTAGACATTGCCGAAATGGCAGGGGTATCTGTTGGTACGGTAGATCGGGTGATCCACAATCGTGGGCGTGTATCCGAAGAGAATGAGAAAAAAGTAAAGGCTATCCTTGAAAAGGCAAACTACCAGCCCAATCTGATGGCACGTTCTCTTGCTTCCAAGAAACAATATCATTTTATTGCTATCACTCCCTCTTTTGAGCCGGGAGAGTATTGGGAAGCCATCTCCGAAGGGATAGATAAAGCCGCTTCCGAGACGGAACTTTATAATATCAATGTAACCAAGCTCTTTTTTGATCAGTACGATAATAGTACCTTTGATGTGATTGTACGCAATCTCTTTGATAAAGAAGAGATAGACGGAGTGCTGATTGCTACCTTGTTTACCGATTCTGTGAGTCGCCTTTCCCGTATGCTCGATATCAGAAATATCCCTTATGTCTATGTGGATTCCAATATCGCGGGTGAGCACCAATTGGCCTATTTTGGTACAGAATCTTTTGATGCAGGATTTATTGCCGCCAAGTTACTGACGAGTCAGATTGGTAATCAACCGGACATTCTGATATCCCGGATCATCCATAATGGTAAGAACGATTCCAATCAGGGGAGGAACCGTAAAGAAGGCTTTTTGCAATATCTGAACGAGAATGGATTTGGAGGAAAACTGCATGAGGTTGAGCTAAAGATTGCTGATTCTGAATATAATTTTGCAAAACTGGATAAGATATTTTATGATAACCCCCGGATAGAAGGAGCTGTTATATTCAATTCAACCTGTTACATCTTAGGGAATTATCTCAAAGAAAGAGAGTTGAAAAATATAAAACTGGTAGGATACGACTTGATTGATAAAAACACAGAATTACTCTCCGAGGGAGTGATTACTGCTTTGATAGCCCAACGTCCCGAACAACAAGGATATAACGGCATTAAGTCTTTGTGTAATCATCTTGTGTTGAAACAAAACCCTGAGAAAGTAAATCTGATGCCGATAGATATTCTCATTAAAGAGAATCTGAAATATTATTTGAACAATAAATTATAACTTAATAAAACAGAGAATCATGAACGAATTATTTAGTGTAAAAGACAAAGTTGTTGTAATCACCGGTGGTGCCGGTATTTTAGGTAAAGGTATTGCCGCTTATCTGGCAAAAGAAGGTGCTAAGATTATAATTCTTGATCGTAGTGAAGAAGCTGGAAATGCACTTGTACAGAGCATTAAAGCCGATGGAGGGGATGCAATGTTCCTTTATACTGATGTGATGAATAAGGAAGTACTTGAAGGGAATAAAGCTGAAATCATGAAAGCTTACGGACGCATTGACGTATTGCTGAATGCTGCCGGAGGAAATATGCCGGGAGCTACCATTGCACCGGATAAGACTTTCTTTGACCTTGAGATCGATGCTTTTAAAAAGGTGGTAGATTTGAATCTTTTCGGAACAGTTTTGCCTACGATGGTATTTGCCAGTATCATGGTTGATCAGAAGAAAGGTAGTATTGTAAACTTCTGTTCAGAATCGGCTCTTCGTCCGTTGACTCGCGTAGTAGGTTACGGAACGGCCAAAGCTGCTATCGCTAATTTTACTAAATATATGGCTGGCGAACTGGCTTTGAAATTTGGTGATGGCTTGCGCGTCAATGCTATTGCTCCGGGATTCTTCCTGACTGAACAGAATCGTACTCTGTTGACCAATCCCGATGGTTCTCTGACCGATCGTGCAAAGACTATCATTGCTCATACTCCGTTTGGCCGTTTTGGTGAACCGGAAGATTTGTACGGAACCATCCAGTATCTTATTAGTGATGCCTCTAAATTCGTAACCGGTACAGTAGCCGTTATTGATGGTGGCTTCGATGCTTTCTCCATTTAAGTTAGAAGTTGGGAGTTAGTAGTTAGAAGTTGGAATGAGAGTAATCTCAATCGTAAATCGTAAATTGTCAAATCGTAAATAAAAATAGTATGTATTTATGTGAACAAACTTGGCGCTGGTATGGTCCTAATGACCCTGTGAGTCTGTGGGATATAAAGCAGGCTGGTGCCACCGGAATAGTGAATGCCCTTCACCACATCCCTAACGGAGAAGTGTGGACAGTAGAAGAAATCATGAAGCGTAAGCAGATGATTGAGGAAGTGGGTCTTACCTGGTCGGTCGTTGAAAGTGTGCCTGTGCACGAACATATTAAGACCCAGACCGGTGATTACCTGAAATATATTGAGAATTATAAAGAAAGTATCCGTAATCTGGCTCAATGCGGTATTATGGTCGTTACTTACAACTTCATGCCTGTGCTTGACTGGACACGTACTGATCTTGCCTATACAATGCCCGATGGTTCTAAAGCACTTCGTTTTGAAAAGGCGGCTTTTGTAGCTTTTGACCTGTTCATCCTTAAACGCCCCAATGCTGAAAAGGATTATACAGATGAAGAGATAGCCAAGGCAAAAGCACGTTTCGAACAGATGAATGAAGACGATAAGAAACTTCTCGTTCGTAATATGATTGCCGGCCTTCCGGGTTCAGAAGAAAGTTTCACCGTTGAGCAGTTCCAGGAAGCTCTTGACAGATACAATGATATTGATGCCGAGAAACTTCGTTCCAACCTTATCTTCTTCCTGAAAGAGATAGCTCCGGTTGCCGATGAAGTGGGAGTGAAGCTGGTGATTCATCCCGATGATCCTCCTTATCCTATTTTAGGTTTACCCCGTATCATGAGTACGGAGGAGGATTTTGTTAAACTGATAGAAGCGGTTCCTAACGAATCAAATGGTCTTTGTCTATGTACTGGCTCTTTCGGTGTGCGTGCCGATAATGATCTTGCCGGAATAATGGAGCGTCAGGGTGATCGAGTAAACTTTGTTCATCTGCGTAGTACACAACGTGATGCTGAAGGTAATTTCTATGAAGCCAATCACCTGGAAGGAGACGTAGATATGTACAATGTGATGAAGAACCTGTTGAAGTTGCAGCAACGTCGCCAGTGCTCTATTGCCATGCGTCCTGACCATGGTCATCAGATGATTGATGATCTGAAGAAAAAGACGAATCCTGGATATTCATGCCTGGGACGTCTCCGCGGTCTGGCAGAGTTACGTGGTCTTGAATTGGGTATTGCAAAGTCTATCTTTTAGTACGGTTTGCATCGGTATATATGTCAAATGATGTATTTGAAATATATACTTTAAATAATGAATGAGATGTGTCTTCTTTAACACATCTCATTCTTTTTTTTTGTTTGCTAAAGGCTGTATTTATGCATTTATCGTCTATATTTGCTCCATCTATAGTTTTGAATTAAATAATAAGTAGCATTTCAAATTTAGTTCATACTATGACAGCGTTTTATTGAAACGCAAATGATCGCAGATTAAATGGCTGTGCTATACTTGAGCGATGATATTTTTTGCGTGAATCTGTGAGTTTCTGCGTTTCAATAATAATATCATATAATTTAGAATGATTACTTAGCCAATTGTGTATTACTATGAAACCACTTTATCAAGAACTTCCGTTTTCTGTGGAGAATTACATTAATTTCTATCGGGAGGATTTACCTTACTTTATTGTTCCGTGGCATTATCATCCCGAAATAGAGATTATGTGTATAGAGCAAGGTAGTGGCACTCGTTTTGTGGGTGATCATATAGAGAGTTATGAGGTAGGGGATGTTTGTATTATTGGTCCTCAGTTGCCTCATGAGTGGAGAAACAACAAAGAGTTTTTTGGAGAAGAAACCGGATTGCGATCTGTATGTTTGTGTGTTTACTTCCGTAAAGAGCTATTTGAAGGAGTGATGATCAACTTGCCGGAATTTATGCATATCCGGAGTTTGATAGAACGTTCCCGCCGGGGTATAAAGTTCACAGGAACGGCACGCGAGCGTATTGCTGATTTTATCCGTAATACTTTTGATTCAAATGGGGTAGTGAGGGTTACCAATCTGATCACTCTATTGGAAATGATGGCTAATACGGATGAGTATGAGTTGCTTGCCAGTGTCGGTTTTACCCAGTCAGTCAATTCTTCCGATTTTGAACGTTTTAATAAGATATACCAATATCTGGTGAAAAACTTTAATCAGCCGATAAAACTTGAAGATGTAGCCGGTTTAGTAGGACTTACCCCTACTGCCTTCTGCCGTTATTTTAAAGAACGGACAAAGAAAACTTTTGTACAATATCTGAATGATATGCGTATCGGGCATGCCAAGCGGCTCTTGATAGAAGGTAAGATGAAAATCTCTACTGTGAGTATGGAAGTGGGATTTAATAACCTGTCTAACTTTATCGAGCAATTCAAAAAGACAGTTAATATGTTGCCCACTGAGTACCAGAAACAGTATGGTGTGAAAAACAAAAAGGCTATTTAATATATACTCTGTATTCTGGAATATTATCAATTAAAATCTATATACCTATATTAATGATAAGATAACATAATTATCGGGGAAAATAGGAGACAGGACGCCTGTGTCTATCACCTACCTTTGTTCCCATCGAATTACATGTGGAATCTTAAAATATAGGTGATTATGGAAAATAAAAAAATTATCTTTCCTGAACTGTTCTTTACCGATAAGAATTTAGTTGGACGTGATGTTTGTAAAATTTCCCGGAATTTATCTGATTTAAAAGGCATCTTTGCCGATGTGGAAGCTTTTGAAAAAATGCCTCAGGACAAGCTTGCCTACGAAGTCAGTAGTTTTTTACCCGAAAAGGAAGGGACTCCGGGAGGATTGTATTTCGGTATTACTTATTTGTATCCGGGAAAAGTCGGCAATGAGTATATGATGACGAAAGGACATTATCATGCGAGTATCGACCGGGCAGAATTTTATTGGGGCTTAGAGGGAGAAGGAATGCTTATCCTCATGGACGAACAACGCAATGTATGGGCAGAGCGGGTGTTTCCCGGCAGTTTGCATTATATTCCGGGAGGAGTGGCCCACCGGATGGCAAATGTAGGAAGTTCTCTTTTTTCATTTGCAGCTTGTTGGCCTTCGGATGCAGGACACAATTATGCCGAAATTGCCGAGAAAGGATTTTCCGCAAGGTTGATTGAAGTAAATGGTATTCCTCATTTAATCTGATTTGCAATGTATTGTATAGCAATAGATTTAGGAGGAACCATCATTAAAATCGGTTTGGTAAAAGGAAATGAGATACTTGAATTCAGTTCATTTCCTGCCATAGCTGGTAGTCTGGATAGTAATCTTCCTGCTATGGGAGGAGTAATAAACAGGCTGTTGAGCAAATGGAAAGTGCCGAGAGAAGAGCTTGCAGGTATGGGGCTCGCATTTCCGGGTATGGTAAATCCGAAGGAAAAGAGAGTTACTTCTACCAATGATAAATACGATGATGCCTGTGACATAGATCTGCCTTCCTGGGTTGACAGGAACTGGGGAACCTCATTTATTATCGATAATGATGCTCGTCTGGCACTTGCCGGAGAATGGTATATGGGGGCCGGGAAAAATAGCCGGAATATGGTAATGATGACTATCGGGACAGGTATTGGTACCGGAGTTGTTTTAGATGGACGGATTATTAAGGGGACTCATTATCAGGCTGGTTCATTGGGAGGACACATCGTTGTGGATTATCGGGGACGACGTTGTACCTGTGGTAATATTGGTTGTGTAGAAGCAATGGCTTCTTCTTTCTTTCTGCCGGAAATAATTCGTACCCATCCCAAAATCAGCAGTGAATATAAAGCAAAAGCTTCCTCTTATGATTTTAAGACCTTGTTTGACCTGATGAGACGGGGAGAGCCGGAAGCTACTCTGTTGTGTAAAGATTGTATGGATGTATGGGCGGCAGCCATCATCAATTATATTCATGCTTATGATCCGGAAATCGTTGTGATTGGTGGTGGCATTATGCGTAGTGCGGATATCATATTACCTTATCTCAAAGAACGGATTGATCGTCTGGTGTGGGCCCCGGAAAATAAAGTGGAGATAACAACTTCTTTATTAGGAGATAATGCGGCCCTTTTGGGAATTTCATGTACGTTGTCAACAATAAAAAAAGAAAGATGCTATGAACAGATATTTTAATGATAAATCTAATTATGATAAATATCCGGTGGTAAATGTGCCGGGTATGGAAGGAGAATGCCGGGTAGGTTGGGAAGCTATTTCCGATTGTTTGAATAAAGACTTGTCGCAAATTGATAAAAAAGTAAAGATCGTAGTTCTGGAATGTTATCAGGGGGTGTTGGATGATGAAGTGGTAGAGGCTTTACAGTCTTTTTTCCCTTCTTCTCATTGGTTCTTTTCGCAGGATGCTATGTTATCATCGGAAAGGATAAATGCTCTTTTGAAACAGGATATTACAGACGATGAAATATTCGGCTATATGACTCGTCAGACAATGGATTGTTATTTTGACGAAAAGAAGTTGAAAGATGTCCGTTCGGAGATTGCTGCCGTTGCCGAAGGTATTGTTTTTGTCTATGGAGTTGGAGCTGCTTATATACAGCCGACATCCGACTTATTGGTTTATGCCGATATGGCCCGTTGGGAAATACAGATGCGTTTCCGTCGTAATGAAGTATCCAACGTTGGTGTTGAAAACAAAGAAGAACGTGCTTCTTTACAGTATAAACGTGCTTTTTTTGTTGATTGGCGTATCTGCGACCGGTTTAAGAAAAAATTGATGAAGAGATGGGATTACGTGCTCGATACGAATATAGCTGGTACTCCTAAGATGGCGACAGCAAAGGCAGTATGGAACGGATTGGAAAAAGCATCCCGTACGCCGTTTCGGGTAGTTCCTTTTTTTGATCCGGGACCTTGGGGTGGACAATGGATGAAAGAGGTGTGTGACCTGGACCGCGAGGTTCCTAATTTTGCCTGGTGCTTTGATTGTGTTCCTGAAGAAAACAGCCTTTATTTCAGTTTTGGAGACGTTCGTTTTGAAATACCGTCTATTGATCTTGTTTTTGCTTATCCGGCACGTTTGCTGGGCAATCCGGTATATGGACGTTTTGGCGATGAATTCCCTATCCGCTTTGACTTTCTTGATACGATGGGAGGGGGAAATCTGAGTTTACAGGTACATCCTCTGACGCAATATATACAAGAGAAATTTGGTATGCACTATACACAAGATGAGAGTTACTATATGCTGGATACCGCAGAAGATGCTACTGTCTATCTGGGTGTGAAAGAAGGTATTGATCCGCAAGAGATGATTAATGCCCTTAATGAGGCACAGGAGAGCGGACATTTTGATGCGGAGAAATATGTGGGTAATTATCCTGTTAAGAAGCACGATCATTTGTTGATACCGGCAGGTACGATACATTGTTCCGGAACAAACGGGATGGTACTTGAAATTAGTGCAACCCCTTATATTTTTACTTTCAAACTCTGGGATTGGGGACGTTTAGGATTGGATGGTCGTCCACGTCCTATCAATATAAAACATGGTCAGGAAGTTATTCAGTGGAATCGTACAGAATCTTGGGTTAAAAAAGAAATATTCAATCGGATAGAACGAATCGCTGAAGGGGAAGGCTGGAAAGAAGAGCGAACCGGTTTGCATGAAAATGAGTTTATTGAAACCCGCCGGCATTGGTTTACGGTTCCTGTTTTGCATCGGACAGATGGTAGTGTGAATGTGCTTAATTTGGTGGAAGGAAGAGAAGCTATTGTAGAAAGTCCGACAGGAAAATTTGAGCCTTTTGTGGTTCATTATGCTGAAACTTTTATAGTTCCCGAATCTGTGAAGGAGTATACGATCCGTCCTTACGGAGAATCTGAAGGAAAGCAATGTGCTACCATTAAAGCTTTTGTCAAACATAATCCTTAATCTGCTTTTTGATATGATTTTTAATCCGGGTTTTAATATAGAACCTACAACGAACCCCATGGGGTTCGTTTATGGGGCCGATGTTTTTGGTCCTCAGGTAGAGAATCGTTTGTTGAAAGACATTCGCAAGAGTTTATCCGATCCTGATTGTGAGGGTCCGGAAGTAGTGTATGCCATTGCTATGGATGTTGGTAAAAAGATCCATGCAGAGTTATTGAAAGAGAGGCATCTTCTTTATGGAGTAGTGACCTATGCAGCCGGAAAATTAGGCAAAGAACCGATACGTAGCCAGGGGCACATTCATTGGGTTTCAAAGTTCAGTCATTGGTCTACTCCGGAAGTTTATGAGATATGGTCGGGTGAAGCTATTATTTATATGCAGGAGTTTGCAGAAGACAATCCCGGACGTTGCTTTGCCGTTTATGCCCATCCCGGTGATGTTGTGGTTGTACCTCCATACTGGGCACATGCCACTATTAGTGCCAATCCGGATAAACCATTGACATTCGGTGCCTGGTGTGATCGTGATTATGGTTTTGAATATGATGGAGTCCGTAAGCATAAAGGCATCGCCTGGTTTCCCGTTTTCAACGATAAAAATGAGATAGAGTGGCAGGCAAATCCATTGTATGATAAGTCGGAGCTGATATGTAAATCTCCTGCCGGTTATTCAGAGCTGGGTATTGTAAAAGGCGAAGCAATCTATACAACTTTTGAAAAGAACCCGGATACATTTTTATATGTTCCCCGTCCGGAACTGAAAAAAGAAGTATGGGAAAATTATGAACCTTAATAAAACAGAGAAACATTAATAAATAACCCAATTTAACTACCATGAAAACAGAGTATAATAGTAAGCTTATTTATGTCATAGCAGTAGTTGCTGCTACAGGTGGACTGTTGTTTGGATTTGATACCGGAGTGATATCAGGAGCCATTCCTTTTTTCCAGAAAGATTTTGGAATCGATAATAGTATGATTGAAATAATTACGGCTTCCGGATTGTGTGGTGCTATTTTAGGAGCACTCTTTTGTGGAAAGATTACAGATACGCTCGGACGTAAAAAAGTAATATTGGTATCCGCTGTCATTTTTGCCATTGGCGCTTTATGGTCCGGATTTGCTCCCGATGTTTATCATCTGATTGCTTCACGTTTATTTCTGGGTGTAGCTATCGGAGTTTCTTCTTTTGCCGTACCTCTTTATATTGCAGAAATCTCTCCTGCAAAAAAACGGGGAGCTTTGGTTTCGATGTTTCAATTGATGGTTACGATAGGAGTATTGGTTTCTTATCTTTCCGATTTATTTTTTGCCGATGAAAGTCAGATAGATTGTTGGCGGCCGATGTTTTACGTCGGAGTTATCCCGGCTATTGTTTTGTTTGTAGGTATGCTATACATGCCCGAAACTCCGCGATGGCTGATGAGTCGTGGAAGAGAATCGGAAGGATTGGCCGTTCTGTCACGTATCGAGAGTCCGGAATCGAGAGACGAGTCATTTGAAGCAATTAAGAGAGAAGTAGTCAAAAGTCGTGAGGAGAAAGCCGGGTATCGTGAATTGTTTAAACCCTGGTTACGCAATGCTGTGATCATCTGTATTGGCATTATGTTTTTTCAACAGTTTGTGGGAATTAATACAGTCATCTATTATAGCCCTAAAATATTTCTTATGGCTGGGTTTAACGGTACGGTTTCTGCTATCTGGGCTTCTGTGGGAGTGGGAGCCGTCAATCTGCTTTTTACCATTGTTTCTGTGTATTTTGTAGATCGGTTGGGAAGGCGTAAACTTTTTTTCACTGGTCTGACAGGAATCACGGTTTCTCTGGTTTTATTAGGTATTTGTTTCGCTTTCTCCGCTTCGTTAGGCAATGCAGGTAAATGGTTGTCCGTCACATTGGTCTTTATCTATGTGGCTTTTTTCGCTATCAGCATTGGTCCGTTGGGGTGGCTTATCATTTCCGAAGTATTTCCTCAGAAACTCAGAGGGCTGGGTTCCTCCATCGGTTCTTTGTCCGTATGGTTTTTTAATAGTATTGTATCTTTTACTTTTTTCAAAATTGTGCATGCTTTCACTATCAGTGGCACCGAGATATATGTGGAAGGTGAGAATCTGGGAAATCCGGCCGGTGCATTCTGGTTTTATGCAGTAGTGGCTTTAGCAGCTTTGATATGGGGATACTTCTATGTTCCGGAAACCAAAGGAATCTCTTTGGAAAAGATCGAGGAGTATTGGCGTAAAGGTGGCAAACCACGCTTTCTGAAATAGAAAAACAGAATAAAATATTGGAATAATACCAATAAACAGACCTTGAAATGATTATTATGGTAAGATATCATAATTATCAGCTAAAATGGCGGAAAGAAGGTATGTTGCTTATCCGTACTTTTACATTCGTCATTCGATGCTAACCAAAACTCTTTTATTGATCGGGATATAAATAGACTATAATAAATGAAAACACAATGAATATGAAAACAGAGTATCTATGTAAGAGTCGTATGAAGCATATTTTGCTTATAGGGACTGCAATGTTTCTTATTTCTCCCATTACCCTTTATGCCGGTGTTACAGTAGACCTGAATACAAATACTGAAACCGGAATTATGAATGGGGCACAGCAACAACAGACAGTAAAAGGTATTGTAAAAGGGCCGGACGGATTACCCGTTATTGCTGCCAATATCTCCCAGAAGGGAACTAATAATGCTACCATTACCGATTTGTATGGTAACTTTACACTGAATATTACAGGACAACACCCTGTTCTGGTTATTTCGTATATAGGATATGTCACTACGGAAGTAAATGTGTCAGGAAGGGCTTTTATTGAAGTAGTGTTACAGGAAGATGTCGAAGCATTGGATGAGGTAGTGGTAGTAGGATACGGAACCATGCGTAAGAAAGACGTTACGGGAGCCGTATCTTCAGTCCGGACAGAGGATATTACTAAGAATGCTACTTCTAATGTGATGCAAGCCATTGCAGGAAAGATGTCGGGGGTACAGGTTGTACAAAATTCCGGAACTCCGGGAGGTGATGTCTCTATTCTTATACGTGGAGTTGGTACCATAAATGATGCATCTCCTTTGTATGTTATCGATGGGGTACCTGTCAGCGGCGGTATGTGGTATCTGAATCCTAATGATGTAGAATCTATCGATGTTTTGAAAGATGCTTCGGCTACGGCTATTTACGGTTCCCGGGGAGCCAACGGCGTAGTGATGGTTACTACTAAACAAGCACAGGAAGGGCATACGGAAATTAATTTTGATTATAGTTACGGCATACAACATACGGCAAAAACATATGATATGCTGAATGCATCACAATATGCCGCTTTACATAACGAAATGCGTACTAATGCCGGACCTGAATATTCTTTAAATCCGGCTTTTTCCGACCCGGAGTCGTTAGGAACGGGTACCGACTGGATGGATGCCATTTTCCGTACTGCACCCATGCAAAAGGTGAATCTTTCCATGTTAGGTGGAAATCAGAAAATAAGCCATGCTACCTCATTGGGCTATTATACGCAGGATGGTATTATGAAGAATTCGTCTTATAATCGTTTGAGTCTGCAATCGAATATATCCTCTAAAATTGTATCGAATGTAACGGTAAGAGCAAACGTAAACCTGAGTGCGGAGAATCGTCGTACTCAACCGGTCGGCACAGTTATTCAAAATGCAATGCGTATTTTGCCTTCTATTCCAATTCAGGATGAAAATGGTGAATATGCCGGCCCTACCGGTAATGCAGAATGGAATGGAAATGCACTAAATCCGGTGGCTATTATCAATGAGCAAAATTATCGGATGAAAGGATTCCGTATGTTATCCAATATTTCTCTTGAGTGGGAAATTATAAAAGGACTGAAGTTCAAAACCACAGGAGGAGCTGAGTTAGGGTATGATTATAATAATTCGTATATTCCTAAGTACAAATGGGGAATGAATGAATCGAAGAATACCATGCAAACTGTTTCTTCTGCTTATGAACAGTTGTATTTGTGGGACAATACTTTGAATTATGATAAGTCTTTCGGGAAACACCGGATAAATGCCATGGTAGGTACTTCTTATCAGGAATACAAAAAAGAGAGTGTATCTGCCTCTGGTTCCGGGCGTGCCAGCGAACTGACTACGGAACTGGATAATGCAACTAAAGCGACTGATGTAGGAGGTAATTCATTGCGCTGGGCGTTGATGTCGTACATGGCACGTTTACACTATTCGTATGATGACCGTTATTTAGTGACAGCAACTTTCCGGGCAGACGGTTCGTCGAAATTCGGTAAAGACAATCGTTTTGGTTACTTTCCTTCCTTTGCTGCCGCATGGAATATTGGTAACGAATCTTTTATGCAATCTGTGAAGTCCATCTCTCAACTGAAACTCAGAGCCGGTTACGGACAGACAGGTAATCAGAATATCGGTGCTTATGCTTTTGCCGATAAGCTGAGCGTGAACGGAGTTTACAATTTTGGTTCTCAACGTGGTTTCGAATCAAATCTGGTAAATTTGATATATCCTTATCTTTTATCCAACCCGTCAGTAAAATGGGAAGCTGTAGAACAGTATAATGTGGGTGTTGACATTGGTTTTTTAAAGAACCGTATTGTTGCAAATCTTGATTTTTACGTGAAAAACACACGTGATATGTTAACTAAAAAACCGGTTCCCCAAACAAGTGGTACTTCCTTGGAACAGGCAGATTGGCCACCGGTAAATATAGGTAAGGTACTGAATCGGGGTTTTGAATTTACCATCAATACAAAGAACTTTGTAGGA
The DNA here is from genome assembly GCF_964240755.1 of Bacteroides sp. HPS0048. Lineage (NCBI taxonomy): Bacteria > Pseudomonadati > Bacteroidota > Bacteroidia > Bacteroidales > Bacteroidaceae > Bacteroides > Bacteroides sp. HPS0048. Next base: position 79,172 of record NZ_CAXSVC010000010.1, read on the forward strand.
GAGTTTAAGTGGGAGACCAATCTTAATATGAGCTTCAACCATAATGAAGTTGTCTCTATTGGTGGTCCTGAAATTTTGAACGGTGTAAGCCTTATTCGGGAAGGACAACCTATAAACTCTTTCTATGGCTACAAACTGGGAGGAGTATACCAGACACTTGATGAAGTGTTCACCGGGCCTGTAATGGAAAATCGTGCAGCGGACAAAGCGTCTCACAACCCTTATAAAAACACCTCTCCCGGTGATATGTGGTTTGTTGATGTGGATGGAAACGGTGAAACTAATGATCTGGACCGTACGGTTATCGGTAATCCGTCTCCGGATTGTATTTTTGGTTTCAATAACACGTTCAGTTATAAAAATTTTGATTTGAGTATTTTCTTTCAGGGTGCTTTGGGCAATCAGGTCTGGAATGGTGTGAGAGCCAGCCATGAGAGTATGAACAGTACCTATAACCAACTGGCATCTACTTTAGAGAGATGGACGGGTGAGGGAACCAGCAGTTCTATGCCACGTGCCATATATGCCGACCCGAATAATAACTCACGTGCTTCTACCCGTTGGCTGGAAAATGGTTCTTATGCAAAGCTCAAAAATCTGACATTCGGTTATACGCTTCCGGAAAACTGGACAAACAGGGCAAAAGTAAAAGCGTTACGCCTTTATGTTAGCTTCGATAATCTCTGTACTATAACCAACTATTCAGGATTGGATCCGGAAGTCGGATTAAGTGGACTGGACTATGGAGTTTATCCTTCCGCCCGTACCTATATGTTTGGTGTATCCGTTAAATTCTAATATGATAAAGCCATGAAAAAGTATATTTATATATTCGCCTTTTTAGGACTGTCACTCTGTAGTCAGAGTTGTATGGATAAGCTGGAAATATTACCCAGTGACCAGATTATTACCGATAATTTCTTCGAGAAAGGTACGGCAGAAGAAATAGAAAGTGGAGTCAACTCCATGTACCAGCGTCTGCAAAGTTCGTATATGTACAATCTCCGTATGTGGACACTGGATATTGTGGCCGGAGAGGGTAGTGTAGGCAATGAAGCGGGAGGCAATGGGTTGGAAACTACCCAACTTGCCAATTTTATAACTACCAGTGATAACTCTGGTGCAAAAGAATTATGGCGGGGCCCTTGGGCAGGCATCAGTCGTACGAACTGGATTTTGAATAACATAGATGATGCTGTCCATGTAAGTCCGGATAAGATTACTCAATATAAGGGAGAAGCACATTTCCTTCGTGCTCTGTATTATTTCAATCTGGTACGTTTGTTTGGAGATGTTCCGCTGATTAAGACTCAGCAGACAGCAGGAGACGACTTACAGGTTCATCGTACACCCAAAGAAAAGGTTTATGAACTGATTATACAGGATTTGAAAGATGCTTCTACCATGCTGCCTGTGCAATATGAACAATCTTCCGACATTGGTCGTGCTACCAAAGGTGCTTCTTTAGGATTATTGGCAAAGGTTTATCTTACGCTGAAAAGATATGATGATACCATTCAGGCCATCGAAGAATTGAATGCTTTGAATGTGTATTCATTAAACAGAAGGTACGATTGGAACTTTGATTATTTGCGTGAGAATGGCCCCGAAAGCTTGTTTGAGGTACAGTACGAAAAAGATATAACTACCTATTCCGAATTTGACATACTTGGACAGGGAGCTTGGCACAATGACTATATGGCTCCTTTGGCTCCGGTAGCCATTGGTGGCAGATGGGGAAACTTTGGCTGGTTTGCCGTTTACCCGGAATTTGTGAATTCATATGAAGCCGGAGATTTACGTAAGGTAGTATCTGTCTGGTGTCAGGGCGACCAGTATAAAGGATGGGCCTATAACCCTTCGGTTTCTCAAACCGGACATAATGTGAAGAAATTCTTGTGTGAAGATATTGGGCAGGACCGTGCAATGGATAGTCCTTTGAACTTTCCCGTATTGCGTTATGCCGATGTGTTGCTGATGTATGCCGAAGCTTTGAATGAAACCGGGCATACCGAAGAGGCATGTGCTCCTGCTGCTTCTTATGAAGAAGGAGGGCCGTTGAATCGTGTTCGTGTCAGGGCGGGATTACCTAATGTTACTACCGAAGACCAGGCAGAGTTGCGTGAAATCATTCGTCACGAGCGTCGTATGGAATTGGCTTTTGAAGGCGGTCACCGTTGGTTCGATTTGATTCGTTATGATGAAAACGGAGAGTATGCAAAAAATTTCTTTCACAGTATAGGCAAAACCAATTTTACTACTCCCAAACATCTGTTATTGCCTGTTCCAATGGATGATATTGATGCCAACCCCAATTTGAGACCGAATAATCCCGGATATTAATTTGAATCAGAAAAAGTATGAAAAAGAAATTTCTATTGTTAGTTGTCTTTGGATCTCTCGCTTCCTGGATGAATGCGCACGACGATTTGATTTACAGGACACAATCGGGATGGAGTTATGATATCGGCAATCAGTCTCATATTACTCAAACGGTGGATGCTGCTTTTATAGGGGGAGCTTGTGTGGGCGATTATAATGGCGATGGGTTGGTAGATATTTGTGAGGTAGAGATTAGCGGTGAAAATATAAAATGGGTATGGAAAATAAATGATGGTAAAAAAGATTGGATAACAAGCCCTTCGGTAAGTTTTGGCATCAGTGCTACCGATAAGTACGTGACTGGTGACTTTAATGGTGATGGAAAGGCTGATATTGCCGTTATGCGTTCCGGAGCCGGAGGACTGGCCACCTGGTATATCGACTTTTCCCCTTGTGAGGGGAATGTCGATGCCAGAGGTCAATTCGGATTACCCGGAGATATCCCTTTATCCGGTGATTTTAATGGTGATGGGGTAGATGACCTTGCTGTTTATCGTCCTTCTACGGGAACCTGGTATGTTGCGTTTTCTTCTTTGACCGGTTATCCTGAATTCGATATGCCTTTGGCTATTAACGGAGTAGTGTTCGGTACAACAGAAGATATTCCTTTTACCGGTGATTTTAATGGCGACGGCTATACCGATATGGCTCTTTATCGTCCTTCTACCGGACAGGTTCTTATTAATTATTGGTCGGCAGACAAGCCTCGTTATGAACATTATGCCGATTCAAAAGGGTATGGTACTGTCGATGGCACTGTAATAGTACCGCTAACGGGTGTTCTTGCTGTCATGTCTGCTGATATGGATAATTCACGTCCTGCGGCTTTGCCTTTGGCTACCTTTGAAGAAACAGGGCGGGAGGTGAATCTCCGTCACGGGTGGACCTGTATTTTTGATAATTCTTTGAATGTGGATAAATGGGCTCATAATCTGGAAGCTGTAGGAATTAATACATTGGAGTATCATCCCTGGATGAGAGCTCACGAAGAAATTGCTCCTCAAACGGAAACGTGGAACACCTATGTAGGAGACGATCGCCTTTGGACAAGCAAAGAGACAATGAAAAAGAAAATAGAGAAATTCCGTAGTATCGGAGGACGTTCTGTTTGCTATACCGGTATATATGCCGCCACTCCGGCTTTCGCTCATAATTATCCCGATTGGGCTATGCGGAATGTAGCTGACCGCAGTTTCATTACTTATGGCAACTCTTATCTTTACTTGATGTCTACCAACGAATCAGTCGATGCCTCCTATACAATAGGAGGGGAGACTTTTAAAAATTTCAATGATTATTTTGTATCTCAGGCTGTGAAGGCGCAGAAGGAGTATAATTGGGACGGATATCGTTGGGATTGGTATGGACTACCTGAGAACTATGTTTGTGACGGAACTTCTGCTGCTTGTAACTTTTCATCCGAAATGGCTCCATTGGTTAATCGTTTGGATTTGGCAGTGAAAGAGGTACGTACAGATGTCACTACGACGGCTTTGCAACTGCCTTCTACAAGTGGAAACATTCCCCATTATACTACGGGAGCCGTAGCCAACCATCAGTTTATGGAGCTTTGGCCTTTTGGTACGGGAACCAAATATACAGACCTCTACCGTGATATTTATGAAGCAAAATCACGTTATCCGGATAAACCTGTATTTGCCAATTTTTATCCGCCTGCTGAGATGAATTTAACGACTGGCTGGCCCAAACAGAATATCGATTATCAATTTGCTACCTGCCTTTCTGCCGGTGGTTATCCGGCTGCACAGGTCGTAGACGGAGTGGCAAGCTTTACAGATCCCGTACCTTTCCATGCTGTAAATTATCCGGTGGAAGTACTCGAACGGATAGCCAGCTGGAATAGGTTTACAGAGGCTTACGGAGCCTATCTGTATTATTCCAATCATGCCTATGTGATTGCCGATTATAATTATTCGGATTTATCATTGAGTAATGCCACCGGTATCTATGCCAAATTAAAGAGACGCTGGGACAAACGAACTCGCCGGATGGATGCTTTGATTGTCGATTTGGTAAATTATGGTTCTACAATAGATTTGCGCTGGGATGCAGTTAATGCAGCCCCTCAGACAAAAACAGTAGAGGTATCTTTTACACTGCCGGACAATGTGACTCCGACAGACCTTTATTGCATTACTTTGGAAGAAAGCCGGAAAGTGGATTATACCCGGGAAGGTACTAAAATACGGGTGTCACTCCCTTCATTGGATACATTTGCCACCTTGGTACTGAATCTGAACAATACGGTTGGGATACCGCAGGAACCCGGAAAAGAGGCTGCTACATTTGATCTGTTTCCTTTCCAATACGATGCCAAAGGAGAAACCCTACGCTCCGGAAAAGTCAGTGCTATTACAGTTCTTGATGATCAGGAACCTCTCATCGTATCCAATGACTATAACGGTAATGTATCTCATGCCGATAGGATAGCGGATGCATTTACAGGTGAGAGGGCATTGCAGGTAACTCCGGGAATGATTCGTTTCACCACCACTTCGGATGGTGCCATACGTGTCCCTATTGATCAATTCAACCGCTTTAAAATAGCGATTCGTTCTCACAACACCACGGCTTGTTGGTTTGGTTTCCGTCTGATAAAACCGTCTGCCAGTTCTCCTGTATGGGAAACGAAAGACATATTCTATCGGGTAGGATATTCTCAACCGGGATTGGCTTACCTTACATTGACACCCGTAAAGCCCAAAGACGGCGAATGGGTGGAATATGAAAGGAATATTCAGCAAGACCTCATCGGATTGTGGGGAGAAGATTGGGCGGATGCTATTGTAATATCTGTTTTCATGGGACCGGTAGACAGGAATAGTGCCGACTATGATAATTTGATTTTCATGTCTGACGGGTATACAGGAATTGATTCTCTTAAAAAAAAAGATGAAATAAAAATCTGTTTTACTGACGAAGGTTCTCTGATGATTGTATCTGGTGGAATGCAACAGGAACATCTTTACGAAATCCGGTTAATGGATATGGGAGGCCGTATCTGTTATGAAGACAGACTCCGGTTTAATAACGGGATACTCTCTTGCAGCATTCCTCCATTACCGAAGGGGGCTTATCTGCTGACTATTAATGATACTGAAGAGAAGGGTCTTTACTCTTTATATTCTTCAGTTGTACTTCGGTAAAGTTTTAAATAAATGTTGATGAATTACTATTGTATAATTTAAATTTAATGGTTATGAAAAAGTTAATACTTGCAACTCTGGCCTGTTTGATGGCTGTTTTTATGTATGCTCAAAAATCCGATGGTATCGTGTATTGGTCTTACGGGGCAGGTTATCAGTTCGATTTCGATTTGGATGGAAAGATTGACCTTACGGTTCCTACGCAGACTAAAGATTTGCAGATATCCGAAGTCTTTGTATATGATGCCAATGGTGACGGTTATTTTGATTTATGCGAGGTAGACCGTTCCTGTTCGGTAGACCAGCTTATTCATTGGCGATTCTATTATAACGATGGAAATAATAATTTTATTGATCCGCAGGAAGTTGTGTATGGAATGGCAGTAGGAGATAAAGCACTCTCGGCAGATTTCAACGGTGACGGCGTGGGTGATGTTGCTATTCGCCGTGACAATGAGTACGGACTTTGGTGGCTTATACATTTTATGGCAATGGCTCCGGATGTAAATCTTGCTTTTGGTATTACGGAAAACGATTATTTGTTGGCTGGAGATATGAATAATGATGGACAGGCAGATGTCGTTTTATATGATAAAGGAAATTGGCTATGCTCTTTTACTCCTTCTGCTACAGAATATAAAACTCCGGATTTTGCAAATCAGGATATTACGAATATGCAGTTTGGAACTAAAAATGACATTCCTTTATTGTTAGATTTTAATGGTGACGGATATGATGATATGGCAATCTGTTCGGTGAACGACGAAGAAGTAAATGTTAACCTTCGTAATCCGGCTACTAAACCTGAGAATAACGGATATAGTAAAAGTGGTCGTGGTTCTTTTGATGAAACCTTTTTTATGCCTGCCGGGATTAAGCCGACCTGTGTACGTGGTGTAAAACTTGGTAAGGGAAGTGGGACAGGCGTAAGTACGGAAAAGCAGGAAGAGGCTGTATCTGTTTATCCTGTAATCGTTGAAAAAGATGCTTCGTTTGCCGTAAAGACGAATTCTGATAATAATCGGATCTCTGTTTATAACGTGACCGGACAACTGGTTAGAACGATTGTTGCAGGGCCTACCACAGACATACCAGTGGATGGTTGGAGCAGCGGACATTATTTCGTTCGTGTAGAATGCGGAAATAATGTGGTTACTAAAAAATTGATTATAAAATAATTCCTTTAAGTACTGTATCCTCATTAAATGAACATTTTATTAAAACGCAAATGATCGCAGATTTTCGCAAATTAGAAGGTTTGCTGTACTTGAGGGACGATATTTTTTGCGTGAATTTGCGATAATCTGCGTTTCAATGATAGGTTGTCATAGTATGAATTAAATTTGAAGTACTACTTATATGAAATTACATTTATGTTTTAGTCTGATTGTATTATTGTCTTTGGTTTCCTGTCGTAATGATAAAGTCTATTCCGAGTGGAGTTTACAGAATCGTGATACCGGAGAGTACTTAGGCGAGAAAGAGGGAACTTTTTGTTTCGCTGCCGAGCCCTCAGGAGATGATTTCTTTTGGATTATTGAAAGTACTCCCGGAGAAGAGTTTCTGATCAAGAATAAGAAAAGCGGGAAATACCTGCAGTTTGACGGAGAAGAGGTTGTGTGCGTAGCTTCTGATGGTAAGGGACAAGAAAATCTGAAATGGAAATATGGTGGATTTGATTTCTTGACTCAGAAGAACTGCGGTTGGTATACACTTGAGAACAAGGCTACTTCACGGGATTTACATCTGATGCGTCGGGGAGATGGAATTACAATGGGAGTTTCCGATCGTGTAAAAGACTTTAAGTCACATTGGAATATTGTACGTGAAAAAGGTACAGACCTTTCTTTTATGATAACTCCGGAGGAAGTGATTGATGCTTCTTTCCTTGGGACAAGAGAAGCTGTTGCTATTTCTGATACGGAAATAGAGTCGAATTATCATGGAGAAAATCGTTGGAAGTTACAAAAAGATATTTCTACATTTCCTCGGTTTACAGCTGAAAACAACCGTATGTTGGTAGCCCTTTATAATATGGCCCTGGAAGAGATGCAGCTTGATATCCGCACGGACAGTACGTTTATGGCAGGCGCTTTATGGCCCGATACATGGACACGTGATGCTGTGTACAGTATCTATTTCTCTTATGCCTGGATACTGCCGGAGGTCTCGCGTAAGACATTAGAAAAACAGACTTTACAAAATCCGAAAGAAGCACTTCAGGATACAGGTAGTGGCGGATCTTGGCCTATTTCTACCGATCGTGTCGTGTGGGCAATGGCCGCCTGGGAATATTATTTGTACACAGGTGATAAGAGCTGGTTGGAATCTGTATACGATGGTCTGAAATACACGGCGTTGAAAGACATCCATGTGGCATTTGATGCCAATGTTGGCTTGTTTAAAGGAGAAACCTGTTCGATGGACTGGCGTACACATACCTATCCCAACTGGTTTATAAATTCGGTGATTGCTGATTCTTTTTCCAGTGGAACTAATGCATTACATAAATTCTTTTATCAATTTCTTGGAACTGCAGGGCGTATCATTCAGAAACCGGCAGAAGAGATTGCTATGTGGGAGAAATATTCCGGTCTTTTGAAGGAGAATATAAATAAGCACTTTTGGGATGAAAAACAAGGATGCTATACTTGCTATCTTTATCCGGAATACCTGGGTTACAGGCCGACTCAAAGAGTAGGGGTGATGTCCAATGGTCTGGCAGCTGTATTGGATATAGCGACTACCGGACAGAGTATACAAATGGTAGAGAACTTTCCGCTTTATCCTTATGGAGCTGCCGTACTATATCCGAGTATTCCGGATGACTTTTCTTATCATAACAAGAGTGTATGGCCGGTCTGGGAAACCCCTTATATGTATGCCGCCCGTGATGTGAAAAATACGAAAGTAGTGGAACATATGATAAAATCATTGGTCCGTGCCGGTGCACTATTTTTGACTCACAAAGAGAATATGACCTATGATACGGGTTATGATTGCGGTACGGCATTGAATTCTTCCCGTCAGTTGTGGTCGGTGGCATCTTATATCAGTATGGTTTACCGTGTATTGTTTGGCATGACCATAGAAGAAGAAGGGATTACTTTTACTCCGGTAGTACCCGATCTTGTGGCCGGTAAAATTTCATTGGAGAACTTCCGTTATCGGGATGCAGTACTGAATATCAATATTACCGGAAAAGGGAATACAGTCAAAAAAATTACAGTGAATGGACAAGACCAAAAATTACCTTATGTGTTGCCTGCTACGGCACAAGGAGACTATACAATTGATATTGTGATGACAGCAACACACGCAAGTGATAAAATGAATCTGGTTCAGCCGGGACCTCGTGAGGATTGGTCACCGATGGAACCTGTACTGGAACAAAAAGGACAGATTATTAACTGTCCGGTAGAATCCGGCTTGCGTTATTTCTTGTGTGGCACAAAGATAGAAGATAAAGAAATAACGTTCCCATATGATCTTAGCCGAGAACCTGCCGGCTTTTATTCTGTGTATTCGGTGGACAAACGGGGTTTTAAGTCCGACTGTTCCAATCCGGTGATTAAAACTGACTGGCGGGAAATTTTTGAAGCGGAAGATGCTGTATCGAAGGGAACGTTCAGTAATGTTCATCCCGGCTATTCCGGGAAGGGATTTGTAGTGGACTTATATACTAAACCGGCAGATGTGGCCTTTACAATTGATGTTCCTGCTGATGGTGATTATGCTCTTGTCCTTTCCGGCGCTAACGGGCACGGTCCGGATGGAACCTACTGCACCATCCGTTCTGTCTTTGTCGATAATGTTGATTCCGGGACATTTATTCTGGAAGCTACAGGTGATTGGAACAAATGGACGAGGTCAAATTATATATTGAAGAATTTGAAAGCCGGACGTCATGTGGTCAGTTTGCGACTCAATCCGGAAGGAAAAGGATTTGATTCTAATATGTCTCATGGCAGGGAAGATGCCAATGATTGCAATCTGGATTATCTGGAGATAAGTCGGATACAGTGACATTGTAATGTCTTCCTGTATGACGTACATGCGTGTAAGCAAGATATGTTAAAAATGAAGGCTGTGCAGTATCTTCTACTGTGCAGCCTTCAATTTAAAACGATCTGCGAACCTGTCGCATTTTCATGCCTTCCGAACTTATACGTTCATCGCATTTGCCCCTAACGCTCCTAACACAGCCGAAGCTACTGCTATCACAATTTTTAGGATTTTATCCCAGATTGATTTCTTCATACTTATTTAATTGAAAATTGAAAGTTGAAAATTGAAAATGAGAAGAACTTAATTAATTGAAAATTGAAAGTTGAAAGTTGAAAATTGGCTGCGCAGTGTAGTTGCATTATACCTGCTTTCTTAATTTTCTAAGCACTCTTTTCTTAATTGATCATTGCTTTTACACTGCATAGCCATTTTCAATTTTCAACTTTCAATTTTCCATTAAACCGAAGGGTCTTCTCCCTCTCCTTCGCCCCCTTCTTCCTCTTTCTTCTTCAGCAAGGCTTCCAGGTCATAGAAGTCTATTTTCTCTCCGGCGCGTGTGGTTGTAATGTCCGGTCGGATGCTGGTTGAAGGTCGGAAATTTATTTTCACCGCTTTGATGTTCTTGGCGGTGCACTCTTTTACATCTTCCGTCCCTAAGGTCCGTGCCGAGAGGCTGAACACGCCGAAGTTCTTGATATTGACTGACTGTCCGCTGTACAACACTTCCCTCATCGCCTCTACGAAGTTGGTCAACACACTCTGTATGTCTCCTAATGTAAGCGAACTCTTCTCTTTCATTTTGAACGCTACTGCGTCCAGATCCGCATTGGGCCCCGTGGTCACCAATTGCGGGTAGAACTTCTCCACCGCATCCGCCTTTCTCGGGTCTTTTCTTGCAATCTTTTTAAAAGGTACTCCCATGATTTTTTAGTTTTAAAATTTGATTTACCGGTAGGAAACAGCGCTTCTTTTCCTTTCCGATGTGACAAAGATAACCTCTTCCATAAGAGTGGGTGAACGTACTTTTTTGTAGATTATTCTGTATTGCAAATACTTTGATTCATAGTTGTTTATATTGTGTTATAAGCTTGCTGATGTCCGTAATATTTGTTATATTTGAAGAACGAAAAAACAACTAAAAAGCATATTGTAATGAATGAAAATGAAGAAGAGACGAAGTTTGTCGTCAAGTCCTACCTCAAAGCCGACCTTGCCCATCTGTATCACCCTAACCTTCCCATTCCCTATGCCATGTGTAAGCTCCGGGGTTGGATCCGTAAGAACAAAGAGCTCCATAGCCTCCTTTATCAGGGTGGGGAAGGGAAGAACGACCACTCCTATACCCGCCGTCAGGTCAGCCTGATCGTCCGCTACCTCGATACCCCCTGATAAAATATTTGTAAATAAAACGCCCTAATATATTATGCCCCGTGACAATATATTCCATGCTACATTAGAATATACGTTACGGGGCATGATATGTATACTTATCTAATTGAAACGCAGATTAACACAGATTTTCGCAAAGAAAAACAGGTATAAGATAAAGAATAACAGGATTTTAATCTGTGATCATTTGCGTTAATCTGCGTTTTATCCGGATAATAAAAACTCAGTGAAACTCCGTGTTACTCTGTGGTGAATCCCCTTCCTCAAAACGGTAGCTCCTCCTGTCTCTCTCCCTTTCCTTCTCCCTTCTCCATTCTCCCTTCTCCCTTTTCTTCAACTCTCCTGCTGTTCGCACTCACCTGATCGGGTGTGAACTCTATCACCGCGTATTCCGTTATTCCGCTTTCGTTCATCCTTTTAGGGAATCCGTCCCTTTCCAACACCTGTACCAGTACCTGCTGTGTCTGCCTGTTCGCCTGTATGCGTCCGTACAAACTGATGGTTCCCATCAGTGCTGCCGCCGGCCTCCATTTCACCTCAATGTCCGTGGGGGTAGCCGCCCGGTAATAGACGTACAGATTCTCCTCCACCGGCTCCTTCATGCGGTGCTGTTCGTTCCGTTTGTTCAGTCCTGTAATTTCATCTCCCTCGTACCAGTACCGGTATCCGTTCTGTAAGAGATATATTGCCTGTGCATATACCCCTTCATAGTCTACCGGTGTGTGGAAATCAATCTCCGTGAGTACGGATAGCAGAAACCTGCGGTTTCCTCCCATGTCCTGCATGCACTGTCGGTTGTTGGTGCTGGCAATGAACGATGCCCTGCGGGTGTACCGTTCCGCCTGTACGTCGTACACCTTCCGCTCCGTCACGCTCTCCTGTGTGATGATCCGTTTCAATGCCGCTATGTCTCCCTGTTTCGCCCCTTCAAACTCCTCCATGTTGATGAGCAACCGGTTGGACAGCAGTAGCAGGTCATCCTTGTTTCCCGGGTCTATCATCCCGTTACGGTAATATTCTGCGAGTTCGGGTGGCAGCAACTTCCTGATCCAGGTGCTCTTTCCTTTTCCCTGTTCGCTGTATAGAATGAGCACATACTGGTTCACCGCCTCCTCCTTCAGTGCACACGCCACCATACCCACGATCCATCTTCTCAGGCTCTCCTTCCAGAAGTCCGTGTCCTTTGTTTTCACCGTATCCGCTAACTGTCCGATGTAGTCCGTAGTCCTGTCCCAGGGTTTCAGTCCGTAGAAATAACTCTCAAACGGGTTGAAGTTCTTCGCGTAATTCGAGTCTATCACCGCTTTGAGATAGTTCTGGAAACAGGATATGCCCGCCATTTGGAGGTTTACGAATATCGAGTTGTAGTCCTTGTTTCTCAGTGGCCGGTATTTTCCTTTCATCCCGGACGCATTCTCCTCAAAATCGATAAACTCCAACCGTTCCAATATCGTATTTCTGCGTATGTCATAATGTGCCTCCAGATATTCCAGTACCTGGGTGATGACCGGTTTCTTATCCTCCTTTTTCTTTTCCGCCTCTTCGGTCTTGTTCGTATAGAGGTATGCGTTGTGTATGGGGGTGGCTATATCTATCTCTGCCTCTGCGAAATCCTGCCGTACCAACTGCTGAACGCTTTTCTCGCTCAATCCCTTCTTGTAGCATCGGTTGCCTAAGGTGTAGAGAAAAGTGTTTCTGTTTCCCGGTTCGAACTTCTCCGAGCGGCGGGTGGTTTGTAATGCCTTTCTGTACTCTAACTTCTCCCAGGGTTCTACTGTGCCCGTTTCTCCGTCTTCAGAAGCCTGCCCTTTACTCTTTTCCTTTTTCCTTCCGGGCTTTTTCTCCTTCTTTTCCGGAGGAATAATGCTCGTTTCTACCATCTCTATCTTTTCCATCAGCTCTGTGTTCAGATAAGCCTGCGTATCGAACGATGTGAAGAAGCCCCGTCCGATGTCCTTTCCGCTTTTGTCCACGGGTATTCCCAACCGCATTTCAATGTGTTCCTGACATGCCTTGTACATCTGTGCGTGGTAATATTCCAACTGCTCGTATGTGATCTCCCGGGTTGAGAATGTTGCCTTTCTCATTTTGCAGGCCCATGCCGATTGCAGGTATACAAATACCTTGAATCCATGTCGTTTGGGAGTGAGAAAATCCGCCAGTACGTCCGGATCGCTTTCAATGCGTTCGCGTAGGGGGCCTATCTGCTCGTCTTTCAGTTTGTCTATATCGATGGTGATCACCGGGTTGTAGTTTTTGATACTGTACGCTAACCTCTCCTGGTGGTAATTGGCCGTCAGTGTGAGGTAGGGTAGCTGCTTCTTTGTCCGGTCCGCTTTCTCCGTCTCACCTTGGTGTACAAGCTTTTCTATCCGTTGTACGATTGCCAGGTTTTTCCCTTCCCGTATCTCTTTTATCACTTGCGTGAGGGTGGTTTCTCCTGCCACGGTGCTGTAACCGTTGTAGGTGGTGATTGTGATGTCTTTCATGGTATTCGTTTTTTTTAAGCTGTTTGTTTGTGCCCAATGTTTGTTTGTCTTGAGCGGTACAAAGGTAAACAGTAGATTTCAAAAAAAAGATTAGACTTTTCCGGTGAAAAAGCCTAATCTTCCAAGGTTGTTTTTAACTTTTTATTGTTTCGGATCGTTGAGTGCCTCTTCCTCCGCTTCGGCTATGTCCCGGATGGATTTATAGATTTCCGCCTCGGCACTTTCTTCTTTCAGATTGCCTTTCCCTTTTGTTTTCGGGAACTTGAAAAACAACGATAATATCCTTGCTATTTTTCTTACATTCTGATTCTTATCCTTTTTTTTCTGTTCATGCGCTTGCCTGGCAAATGCCTCTAAGATGTTCTCTTTCTGATCTTCTATCGGTATTTTTTCCGATAATGCCAGTTTCACGCTTGCAACTAAACGTTCCGTATCGATCTCCGTTCCTTCTGTGATAATAATGGACACTTTTCCATCTATTACCGTCACTTTTTAAAATTTGTAGTTTTAATCATAAATGTCTAATAATGGTTTTAAAATAAAACATAAATTAATATTTACGATGCGAAATTAATGGTTATTAGCATGGAATACAAGTTTTATGAGAAAAACTTCAATATTTATAAAATATATCCCCGTGTATTAAATAGAGGGTAGGGTACCCTATCCTCTATTTAATACACGGGGATTTTTCTTTTAAAAAAAGAAGAAAATACGCGTCTGTGCGCGTGTAGCACGTACGTACATTATTATAGGGAAAAGAGTATAAAGAGGGGGGAGAATCCGGTAAATGCTAATGTGGTGTCGATGAAATTATAAAAGTGTTTCAATAGACGTTCGTTTAATGGCACAAAGTTAAAACGTATATCTGGAATAACAAAATATTCTTATAAATATTTTTTTTGTTTTTGAAAGTTAAAGGTGCAGATTCTTTATATTCAGCGGTTTATGTAATTGATAAAATTAGTTATTTGATGCATTATTCTGTAAGAATGCCCAGCCGTAAATCTCCCCAAATTGGTGTTTCATTAAACGAACGTCTATTGAAACGCTTTTTGCTTTCAACTGACTCGTTTATAGTATTTTATCTGTCAGTTAATGAACAACTACAGAAAACTATTAGAAAAGAGAGATGCAAATATTGCTGTATATTACACGAATGCGTCGCAAGTGGTTGAATATCAATAGTGTATAAGATATTCAAAGCCCCGAAAGAACACCCTTTTTTGAACTACTCATAGAAAAATGGAAGCGGATAAAGAGACCGAAGTCTGGTATGCCATGCGTGCCACCTACCGTAGAGAGCCTGATGCCATGCGACTGTTTGCGAAGGAACATATCGACTATTTCGTTCCCATGCAATATAAAATAAGCATAAAAAACAGGAAAAAAGTCCGTGTCCTGGTTCCCGTCATCTACAATTTGATTTTTGTTCATGCCTGTCCTTCCGAAGTGAAACGTGTCAAGTCCATGGTTGCTTATTTGCAGTACATCACCGATACCCGAAGTGGTCAGAAGATCATCATCCCCGATCAAGAGATGCAACGTTTCATTGCCGTGGCCGGTACTTACCATGAGCAGCTCCTTTACTTCCGTCCTGATGAATTGAATTTGTCCAAAGGCACTAAAGTCCGTGTCACGGGTGGTGACTTCGAGGGTCAGGAAGGCATTTTTCTGAAAGTGAAGGGTGCCCGTGACCGT
This sequence comes from Bacteroides sp. HPS0048, assembly GCF_964240755.1. Taxonomy (NCBI): domain Bacteria; kingdom Pseudomonadati; phylum Bacteroidota; class Bacteroidia; order Bacteroidales; family Bacteroidaceae; genus Bacteroides; species Bacteroides sp. HPS0048. The sequence goes on from NZ_CAXSVC010000010.1 coordinate 94,308, forward strand.
CGTCTGATCATAAAAATCCAGGGTGTCATCGCCGTTGCCATGGCGTCCATTCATCCGGATCTGATAGAAGTAATTAAATAATTCAAATTCCTTAAATAGTATGACTCTTTCCGAAGAAGCCGCCTCTCTTCAGCGCGCTGCGCATGAACTGATGTATTTGGGTATGGACGATAGTCCCATCTATAGTGATGATTTGTCCCGTCGTAACAGTGAGGTTTACCGTTTGACCACTGTCTTGTATGACTCCGGTGCCAAAGGTTCCACCCTTGAAGAACAGGCCCATGTCTGCTTGGCTCTCCTGATGGGTTACAATGCCTCCTTCATCGATTATGGTGAAAAACAGCAACACATTCAGGAAGTTCTGGACCGTTGTTGGGATCTTCTTGATGGCCTTCCCGCTTCCTTATTGAAGCTCCGTCTGCTTACTGCTTGCTATGGTGAAGTGTTCGATGAGCCTTTGGCGGATGAAGCCCGTGCCATTATCGCTTCGTGGGATTCCACATCGCTTACTGCTGAAGAGCAGGAAGCCATCACAGAATTTCAGAATGTGGTGGACAATCCTTATCCGTGGGAATATATAGACGAGTAGAAATAGTATGCATAGTTATATCGAATTCCCATTGAAGAGCTGAAAAATCGGAAAAATATACAAAGAAAGTTTTATTGAATAGCAATGAATGTTTTAATAACAGGTGGAGCCGGATTTATTGGCTCTAATTTATGTGAGGCGTTACTTGAGGATGGTAATCAGGTGACTTGTTTGGATAATTTTATGACAGGTCATATTGAGAATTTGTTACCCTTGATTGATAAATACCCCATTACATTTAAATTAATTGTAGGTGATATACGCAAATTGGAAGATTGCCGGAAAGCAGTGGAAGGTAATGAGTACGTTCTACACGAAGCGGCTCTTGGCTCGGTTCCCCGTTCTATAAAAGACCCTGTCGCTACCAACGAAGTGAACATCTCCGGTTTCCTGAATATGCTGGTTGCTGCCAGAGATGCAGGCGTGAAACGCTTTGTCTATGCAGCCAGTTCTTCTACTTATGGTGATAGCAAAAGCCTTCCGAAAGTAGAAGATGTGATAGGTAAGCCTCTCTCTCCTTATGCGATTACTAAATATGTAAACGAACTTTATGCCGATGTCTTTGCCAAAACTTATGGTATGGAGTGCATTGGTTTGAGATACTTCAACGTATTTGGTCGAAGACAAGATCCCAACGGAGCATATGCTGCTGTGATTCCTCTTTTTGTAAAGAAATTGATGAATCATGAATCGCCGGTTATTAATGGTGACGGAGAGTATAGCCGCGATTTTACTTACATCAAGAACGTGGTGCAGATGAACCTGTTGGCATTGGAAACTATCTCTTCTGAAGCGGTTAATCAGGTATACAATACAGCTTTTGGAGAACGTACCACTTTAAATCAATTGGTTGATTATTTAAAAGAGTTTCTAAGTGATTTTGATCCGGAAATAGCCAATATCGAAATACTGCATGGTCCTAATCGAATAGGCGATATCCCTCATTCTTTGGCATGTATAGACAAAGCCAAGGCTCTTCTTAACTATACCCCACAATATAGTATGCGTAACGGATTGAAAGAAGCGGTTGCCTGGTATTGGGAGAACTTGAAATAGATAAAACATAGATGATACATATATGGATACTAAAATTTGTGTGATCGGCTTAGGTTATGTTGGCTTGCCGTTGGCAAGATTATTTTCAACAAAATACAAAACGGTTGGTTTTGATATGAATTCAAAGCGGGTAGAGGCTCTAATGGCAGGACATGATTCTACGCTTGAGGTAAGTGACGAACTGTTGCAATCTGCCATTGCCGGTGGTTTCACCTGTACCTCTGATATAGAAGATATCAGAGATTGTAATTTTTATGTAGTGGCAGTTCCCACTCCTGTCGATGTAAATAACAATCCCGATCTGACACCTCTTTATGGTGCGAGTACCACTGTAGGTAAAGTGATTTCCAAAGGAGATATCGTTGTTTATGAATCAACTGTCTACCCGGGTGTTACCGAAGACGAATGTATTCCGGTGGTAGAAAAGGTGTCTGGCTTGAAATTCAATGAAGATTTCTTTGCCGGCTATTCTCCCGAACGTATTAATCCGGGTGATAAACTCCATACGGTAGAGAAAATCAAGAAAGTAACTTCGGGCTCTACTCCTGAGGTAGGGAAAAGAGTAGACGCAGTATATGCTTCTGTTATAACTGCCGGCACACATTTGGCACCTACCATGCGAGTGGCCGAAGCTGCAAAGGTGATTGAAAACTCACAGCGTGATATTAATATTGCTTTCGTAAACGAATTGTCTAAGATATTCACTCGTATGGGTATTAATACATTGGATGTACTTGAAGCTGCAAGTACTAAGTGGAACTTCTTACCTTTTAAACCCGGTTTGGTGGGTGGCCATTGCATTGGTGTAGATCCTTATTATTTGGCCCAATGTGCACAGCGCTACGGTTATAATCCTGAGATTATTCTTGCAGGGCGTAGGATGAATGATGGTATGGGAGAATATGTAGCCAACCAAGTGGTGAAATTTATGTTAAAGAAAGGTATTCAGGTATTGAATTCCAACATATTAATACTTGGTTTTACCTTTAAAGAGAATTGTCCGGATGTACGTAATACGAAGGTTATTGATATTTATAAAACATTACAAACGTATCATATTGATATTACAGTTTATGATCCTTGGGCCAATCCGGTTATTGCACAGCATGAATATGGTATAGAAGTTATCAATGAATTGCCTTCTGCGAAATACAATGCTGTTATTTTAGCTGTGGCGCATAAAGAATTCTCTGATTTGAATATCATGTCGTTAGTGAATGATGTTCATGTTATTTATGATGTGAAAGGTTTCATAAATAAAAATATTATTGATGGAAGTTTATAGTAGGTCCAAATGACGAAATTAAGAGTTCTACATATTATACCATCATTCAACGTTGGAGGAGCTGAAAAAGTGGTATTGACCTATTTGCAATCTGCAGAGAGTACAAATATTCAGTTTCGAGCAATTTCTTTATACGCAGATAGAAATACAATTTATAACAAGCAAATAAGTAAAGAAGGATTGGATGTTATTTATTTGGATAAACATTTAGGATATGATTTTGGAATTATTTTAAAAATCCGTAAACAAATAAAAGCATTTGATCCTAATGTAGTTCACTGTCATTTAAGGACAATGAAATATATAATACCTGCGATGATAGGTTTGAATAAACGAATTAAATATTTTTATACGTTTCATAGCATAATCGAGTCTGAGAATAAGGGGTTGGTGGATCGTTTTTTTAATAAGATTGCTTTCCGTTTTAGTCATATTGTCCCTATAGCATTGAATAATACACAATTGGCAAAAATAAATAAATATTATTCTATTTCATCGACCCGAATAATACCTAACTCTATAGATGTAAAAAGGTATGTTGTTGATGAATCTATACGGAAACAGAAACGTTCAGATTTGAATATTGATGATGAATTTGTATTAGGACATGTTGGGAGATTTGATTTGGTTAAAAATCATTCATTTATTCTTGCTGTTTTTTGTGAGCTCATTAGGGTAAATAAAAATTCTAAATTACTATTAGTCGGAGGGGGAAGTTTATTGGAGGAAATTAAAAGTAAGGTGGTAGAATTAGGACTGTTGTCTAATGTAATATTTGCAGGTTCATGTTATGACATTCCTTCTTATATGCAAGCTATGGATGCTTTTATTTTTCCATCCTTATATGAAGGTCTGGGAATTGTGGCTATAGAAGCACAAGCATCATCTTTACCGTGTTTAGCGTCAGATAAGGTTCCTAGGGAAGTGAAGATTACAAACCTTTTAGAATTTGAATCATTAAATGTACACCCGCAAGTGTGGGCTGAAAAGATTCTGTGTATGGCAAAAGTTAATGTGAGAAAAGATATGAGTATATTCATATCCAATGCTGGCTATTCTATAGAAAAAATGATGCAACAACTCGAGAATTTATATAATAATGCATAAAGATATAAGTAGACTGAAATTAGGGGTACTGTTTTTTTCCTTTTTTTCTATTTTATCCCTTCCATTAGGTTATCTGAGAAATTGGTTATTGTCTAAGATAAGTGTAGAAGCAGTATCTGCTTTTGCTTTGATAAACATACTGATAGGCTTGATAAGTACATTTTTTATTTTTGGGGCGACTAATGTATATTCTACTTTTTTACCTAAAATAGATGAAAAATCAAAGCAATTTCAATTTGTAGTTAGTAGCTATGTAAATTCCATAGTACTAATGTTAGTAATGTTCCTAATATTTTATTATTTATATCCGTATTTACCGAAAGAGATTATTGGAGAATTAAGAATTTCTAATTGGTGGATAATGTTCTTTTTTACTTTCTTTTTTGGATTGGCTCAAGTTGCTGTTAGTGCTCTTATCGGTTTGCGCGAATATAAATTATCTGCATGCTTAAGTAATAGTCAGATTTTTGCTGTTACCACTTTTTTACTCTTGGTTTTAGGAGGATATTTTTCTTACTTCAAGGGAAACGAGTTAAACAGTTTTTTTCTTTTAATAGGTTCAGTTTGGTGTATAGTCTTTTGTACGGCTATTTTTGCTTTAAGTAAAAAATTACCTGTTTCGTTTAAGTGGTTTTTACCACAAGGATATTGGAGTCAAGCTATATTTATTCACTTAGGTACAATATTAACTTTTTTATATTTATATGTAGATCAGATTATCGTTTTGAGTTATCTAGGCGCTAATGAGTTGGCACAATATTTTTTAATCGTTCAAATAGCCAGTCTTGTTACTTTCATTCCTATAAAACTTGGAAATGTTTTTCAATCAACTTTTGCGTCACTTTTGCGATGTAACGGAAAAGATGAAAATGCACAGTTGACCAAACAATACCATAAAGTGGCTAAATATACGCTTCTTTTGACTTTTTCTATTGCTTTGACTTTTATATTGTTTAATAAAGAGGTTTTAGGACTTTTTGCAAATAAAATGGCACTCAATAATTGGTGGTTTTCATTATTGATATTAAGATATTTCATAGGTAGCTTAGGAAATGTACATGCTATGATTATTATTGCAAAAGAAAAAAACAGGTCATATTTTACAATGAATGCAATAATGGTGCTTCTGCAAATTATATTATCTGTATTATTTGTAACGCGATATGGTATTTTAGGTATAATTATTGCCTTTATAATTACTACTGTGGTTGCTCAAATAAATTTAATTTATTTGCTAATATACAAATGTAAGATAAGACTTTTTAGTATGAGAACATTGGGTGCTTTATTTATTGTTCTGTGCTTTTTTGTTGCGTTAAATCATTATGATATTGCTTTTGTAATTCGTTTGTGTCTTTATTTATTGTCTGTACTGCTTTCGTTGAAGATATTAAATGTGAATATTAAACCGTTACTTTTTTTCTGCAAAAAATGAAAAAAATATTACTGAAGATATATAGGGTGTTGTTTCCATTCCCTTATGTAAAATATTGTAGCCAAACTATTTATGAGGTTTTGTTGGGCTGTTTGAGAATGTATGAGGCCACAAAAGAAAGTAAATGGGAGAAACGTTGTGATAAAGTCGTAGCGCTATTGAAACATATACAACGGCCGGACGGTGGATTTGATATTGGTTATGATTTTAATTTTGGCATGTTGCATAAAAAAGGAGATTCGACTTCACCTGAATTGGTAGGGTTATTGGCATTAACGGAATATGCACGTGTTTTTAATAAGTATGATGAAATAGAACCTTATGCTGCCAGAGCTGCAGAGTGGATAAGGAAATTTGCCCGGAAAAAAGGAGAAAATATTTTTGCAATTCCTTATTCGCCATATAATACAAAAGAAATAATGGTTTATAACGGTACGTCGTTTGCTTGTGGTGCTCTGGGATATTATTTAGGTGTATATAAAATTAAAGATCAGGAATTGAATGACATTTATAAAGGTATGATCAATTATCTTGAGAAATCCATGTTTGCAACTCACAGCCATTCAGGAAAATTCTGGTATTATCCGGTGCAGGATCGGACAGATCTTTCTGTTGAATTTCTGGGTAAGATTGATTATTATCATCAAATGCAACAAGTTGAAATGCATTCGCTGGCACAAATGGTGAGTTTTGATACACTCCAAGAAGACATAATAAGAAATGCTTCTGAGCATATTATTTCTCTATCTGATGACTTTGAGATACCACCTTACACCAATAGCGATCTTTTTTTTAAAGGTTATATTCATACCTGGGGTTTGTGCTCGGTCGCTTCAGGATTAATGATGGCTCAGATAAGTTTGAAACAAAAAATAAATGGGGCAGATGATCTGATAAAGAAGATTATTAATTGGATAGTGAAAAATGCATGGAATGGAACTTATTTTTATCCGATTTTGAATACTGAAGGTATTCCACAGGAAAAAAAAGATATGATTCGCTCGGATGCTTGGGTTTTTAATACTTTCTGCTGCTACTATCAGCAAAACATTCAATGTGGTTTTGATGATATTATTGAAAGTTGTTATCTTAATATGGAAAAACATAATTTTTCCGGACCGGAGAGTCATGCACAGCATAAGCAAAAAGGATTATTATTTATGCGAAATTTGCTCCGTCATATAAAATGAGAATACATTATGAAGGTAATTATATTTGCAAATTTAACATATAAACCGATAATTGGTGGAGTTGAAAACTCACTTCACTATATGTCTCAATCTGCATTGGAGATGGGATATGAATCGGTTATTTATGTTAGTGATCTATCTAAAAATAAAAATGAACGGCTACCATTATTTGAAAGAAATAATCGAATAAACATATACCGTTTCAGAAAAATTCATACAGTTAATCTTCTTTTCTTTCTTGACTCCGTGCTTGCTGTTTATTCTGCTTGGATTGGATACCGGCAGTTGAAAAAAAAATATGGAAAAAATGTTCGAATTGTAGCACGCCACCATATTATGGTATGTGCTGCAATATTGGCAGGTATGGAGAATGTTGCTTATTTAGTTCCAAGTATGGTTAAGGGGCTTAATGATAGGAGGAGAGAAGGGCTTTCTTTTAAGGAGAGATTTAAAGAGTGGCTTTTGATAAATATGAATATCCGTTTGGACGTTTGGTTACAAAATATAGCTTTTAATAGATGCGCGGACTGTTTTGCTTTTAGCTTAAATATGAAGTATCAAATAGGTAAATTAGTAAGACGAAGAACAATATCTGTGGTAAAACCCGGTGTTGACACAAATGTTTTTAAATTTGATCCGGAAAACAGATGGAAAAGTAAGATAGAACGAGGTTTTGAAAATACGTTTATTTTTCTATGTTTGGGACGAATTATTGAAGCAAAAGGTTTTTCTGATGTAATTTTGGCCTATGATAATTTGCCGGATGAAGTAAAAAGAAAATCTAAAGTTTTAATAGTTGGAGACGGACCTGATAAGCCAAGATTGGTAAAAATAGTTAAAGAAAAGAAACTGATTGATAGAATACTATTTTTTGATGCAACTTCTTATCCTTATGAATTTTACAATTTATCCGATTGCTTTATGATGACTTCGCGTTATGAAGCTTTCGGGCAAACACTTTTAGAAGCCATGTCGTGTGGGTTACCTGTTGTAGGTTATAAATCTGATGGAAATAATATCTTGACAGCCACCAATGAGTTGGTTATAGAGGGAGAAAATGGATTATTATGTGCTTTTGATGTTTTAGAACTCTCAAATAGTATGGCAACAATATGTAATAAATCTAATGATGAGTTGGAAAAGTTTGCATTGAGCAATATCGACAGAATGAAATATGAGTTTAATTGGGAGAGACTGATTGATGATACATATGCTTAGCAGACTTATTTAGAAAATGATTTTTTTTGCAATTGCGGTGCTATACCTTTTTTTTATTTTATCTTGTTTCTGTATATCTTATATTATTTTTGATACGATAGTGGAGAGGAAAAAGGCACTGAAAATATTTTTATTGTCTTCTTTATTATATTTTATTTTTGCCTTATTTGCGTATTGGGCGTATGCAATAAATAATAATTCATTCTTTCAATATCCTGATCAGGAGAATTTCTATGAAATGAGTCAATATTTAGGAAGGCTCCCCAATTTGAAATCTATTTTTGATGGTTGCTTTACTGATCAGGTATATCTTATCTTAACAGAAAATCAAGGAGCTTATTTTTATTTAGGCGTCACCTCCTATTTTGCGAATCATTGTTTAGGAGGTAATAATGTTCTTTTTCAAATATTGAATGTTTCATTTTTGGCAGCATTAATACCTGTCTTTGTTTTCCGTATATTAATTACTTTTGTTTCTGTGAAAAGGGCTTTTAAAAGTACAATTGTTTTTGTTTTTTGTTCATACATATTTTATTATTCACCTTGGATATTGAGAGATATACATATCGCACTATTATATACAATTGGTTTATCTTTGTTATATTCTTCTTTTAAATTTTATCGGCTATTGGTGTTGTGTGTATTGGCCTTTATTACATTTTATTTTCGAGTAGAACATGGGCTATTCATGCTTTTTATGCCATTACTTTATGTATATGAGCAAACTAAAGGAAGCAAAATTGTTCGTTATAGTTTAATTACCATAGGTGTTGTTATAATGCTATGCTTGAGTGTTTTAATTATTCCTGATATAATGGCTTTTCAGGGAACTTTAGAACGCTATCAACATACCACTCAGGCGGTAGCAGAGGAAGGTGGGTTGGGGAAACATATTTATCGATTACCTACGGGGATAAAAGAACTTGTAATCATATTATATTCTCAAATGTTTCCTTTTCCTTCATGGAACTTAGTGGCTGATGCTAAAGATTTTCCTCAGTTAATTATTGGTTTAACACAGATGATAGCTCCTGCGTTTTGGTTTGTTGTATGGTTTTGTGTTATTCAAATTATTCGTTTTAAGGATTATCGGAAATCACTTCCTAATATTCTTATTCTTTCAGTGTTAATCTTTTTGTTTTTTTTATTAGCGAATTCAAGTAATATAAATCCCCGTCGACTTATTTGTATGTATCCCGTTCTCTATATTTTTTATGTTATGGCAAAAGAAAGATACCCTTTTTATATAGTAAAGAACCAAAAAAGAGGTTTAGGTATTTACTTCATGTTATGTATTGCCTATTTATTTATGAAATTGTGAAATGATGAGGCAGATTTGTGTATTTATTGTTGGGGGTGGTAGTGTTGTATCCGGAACTTTCTCGGATCATGTAGTAATAGGAAGAAATCTTGCAAAAGTGATAAGATGAGAAATAGAAGGAATGTCATATTCTTATCTCCATTGTTTCCTACAGGAGGAATTACAAGTTGGACTAAAAATATGTTGGAGTATATTCGGCAGGCGAATATTCAAAATGTGATTCATGTAGACGGTTCTATTAAGTATAAAAGTCCGAATAAAGCCCGTCATCCGGTTTATAGGTTGATAAGTGGAATAGTGGATACTTTACGTATCTTTTATTTGCTGACTACAGGATGTTTAAAGCATCATCCCGCTGTGATTCATATAGCTACCCCGGGGTCACTTTCTCTATGCAAAGATGTGTTTTATCTTATTATAGCCAAGTGTTTTAGGGCGAAATGTATTTTTCATTATCGTTTTGGCCGGATACCGGAATTAAGTGAGCGCAAAAACTGGGAATGGAACTTGTTATGCTTTAATATGAAACATGCATACCGGATTATTGTTATAGATGCTCCTTCCTATAAGGCTTTATGTGATACCGGGTTTGAAAGTAAAACAAGGCTCATAGGTAATCCTTGTTCGCCTAAAGTAGCTTTGTTGGCAAATCAAGATGTGGAAGAGAAGCAAAAAAATCATTATGTTTTTGTAGGGCAGATAATAAGGACTAAAGGAGTATATGAATTATTAGATGCTTTTTCTCAATTGAGAAATGAGTCTCATTTGACTATGATAGGTCCTTATGATGAAAAAATAAAGAATGATTTGTTGACTATTTCCCAACGGAGAGAGGGTGACTGGTTTTGTCTCTTGGGTAATCAACCATCGGAGGTAGTGCTTGAATATATGAGCAAGGCCGATGCTCTCATACTACCATCTTATACAGAGGGATTCCCCAATGTAGTACTTGAGGCGATGGCGATGGGATGTCCGGTGTTGGCTACTCCGGTAGGAGCCATTCGGGATATGATAGATGCGGATAGTGAACAGGCTGCCGGGATATGTTTTGAAGCAAAATCAGCGGATGCAATAATAGAAGTGCTTGATAAGTTTTCCGGTGTTGATAATCATCTTGATTATGCTATTAACGGAAAGAGAAAAGTACTAGCATGCTATACCATGAAATCGATATTCTCACAATATCAAAAGGTGTGGTATGAGAGATAAAATCTAATAGAATCAGACTGTTTTTGATGAAAATTTCTTTAGTTACCGTAACTTTTAATAGTTACCGAACTCTTCGTGATACCATTCAATCTGTTTTATCTCAGACTTATCCGGATATTGAATATATTATTGTAGATGGCTGTTCTCAAGATAAAACCATTGATATAATAAAAGAGTATGAACCTTTGTTTCATGGTCGACTAAAATGGATCAGTGAGAAAGATAAAGGTCTTTATGATGCCATGAATAAAGGTATCCGGATGGCTACCGGAGATATTATCGGCATTATTAACTCGGATGATTTTTATCATAGAAAGGATACTGTAATGAAGGTTTCTGAAGCCTTCAAGAATGATGATATACAAGCTGTTTATGGAGACGTGCGTTTTGTAAATCCTCAGAATTTAGATAAAACAGTACGTTATTACTCTTCTAAGAGGTTTACTCCTGAGATGTTTCGATTTGGTTTTATGCCTGCTCATCCCACTTTTTTTACTTATCGAAAATATTTTGAAGAGTTTGGTTACTATAAGACCGATTATAAAATAGCTGCTGATTATGAACTCCTTATTCGTTTCTTGTATGTACATCAATTAAAAAGTAAATATTTGCCATTCGATTTTATGAAAATGCGTACAGGGGGTACCAGTACCGCATCTATAAGAAGCAATATTTTATTGAATAAAGAGATAGTCAGAGCTTGTAAAGAAAATGGTATTTGGACTTGCATGCCGCTTTTATTCTTAAAGTATTTAGTGAAAGTATTTGAATTGTTATTGGTAAAAGAATGAATATACTTATTACCGGTGCTCATGGTTTTGTGGGTTCCAATCTTATTATGGCTTTAAAAGTTCATCATACTCTTTACGGCCTTGATATCATTGCTCCCGAGAAAGAGGGAGTGATGAAAACTTTTCTTTGGAAAGAGATAGAAGCATCTTGTTCCTTATTTCAAAAACTACCTCAATTTGATGCTATCATTCATCTTGCAGGTAAAGCTCATGATACAAAAAATCAATCAATAGCACAGTCTTATTTTGATATCAACACAGGTTTGACTCAAAAGATTTTTGATTTCTTTCTTCAATCTTCTGCCAAGAAATTCATTTTCTTCAGTTCTGTAAAAGCTGCTGCCGATAGCGTTGTGGGGGATATACTCACCGAGGATGTTATTCCAGCTCCTGTTGGTCCTTATGGAGAAAGCAAGATCAAGGCGGAAGAATACATTATTAATAAATTGACAGTTGACAATGGACAGTTGACAGTTGCTATGCAGCATGATAGCGCAGCTAATTGTCAATTGTCCACTGTCCACTGTCAATTGAACAAGCAGGTTTATATCCTCCGTCCTTGTATGATACATGGGCCGGGGAATAAAGGGAACCTGAATTTGCTTTATAATGTGGTGAAGAAAGGTATTCCGTGGCCTTTGGGAGCTTTTGAGAATCGTCGTTCGTTTACTTCGATAGATAATCTTTGCTACGTGGTAGAAGGACTATTGACGAAAGACGTTCCGGGTGGTATCTATCATATGGGGGATGATAAAGCGATGTCTACTAATGAGTTGATAGCTACTATGTGTGAGGTGATGGGAAAGAAACCGCACATTTGGAAAATAAATAGGGGAATAATGGAAGGATGTGCCGGGATTGGTACTTTACTTCATTTGCCTTTGAACACAGAACGTCTACGGAAACTGACGGAGAATTATGTAGTTAGTAATGACAAGATAAAAAGGGCATTAGGTATTGATAAAATGCCTGTTACAGCAAAAGAAGGACTGATAAAAACAATAAAGTCCTTTGAATGATTTACAATTAGATAATTTACGACTTACGATTGAAGATACTTTTTAAATATATAAAGCTGTGTATTATTTAATAGTCTTAGTTCTGCTCTTCTTAGCAGAACTTTTTTATTTTTATATCGCCGATAAATACAACATCATCGATAAACCCAATGAGCGTAGTTCACATGCCCGGATCACTTTGCGGGGTGGAGGAATCATTTTCTATTTTGGCGTATTGGCTTATTTCCTTACGAATCATTTTGAATATTCCTGGTTCATGCTTGCCTTGACATTGGTCACCTTAATCAGTTTTATTGATGATATCCGTTCTACTTCTCAGGCGTTGCGATTGGTGTTTCATTTTTCGGCTATGGGATTGATGTTTTATCAATGGGGATTATTCTCTCTTCCCTGGTGGACAATCCTTGTAGCGTTAATCATTTGCACAGGTATTATCAATGCTTATAACTTTATGGATGGCATCAATGGGATCACGGGAGGATATTCTTTGATCATACTTGGAACTTTAGCATTTATTAATCATTCGGTTGTTTCGTTTGTTGAGCCGGATCTTATTTATACAATGCTGTGTGCTGTGCTGGTTTTCAATTTCTTTAATTTCCGAAAGAGGGCGAAATGTTTTGCCGGAGATGTGGGGGCGGTTAGTATTGCATTTACCATTCTTTTTTTGATTGGGAGGTTGATTATTCAAACTGGGGATTTTAGCTGGATTGTACTTCTGGTAGTGTATGGGATAGATAGTGTGTTAACTATTGTTCATCGATTGATGTTGCATGAAAACATTGGTTTACCTCACCGGAAACATATGTATCAGATTATGGCTAATGAACTGAGAATGCCTCATGTGGTGGTGGCATTGATTTATATGATGATGCAGGCAATTGTTGTAATAGGGTATTTGATATTACGGGAATATGGATACTGGTATTTATTGGGTAGTGTCTTTTTATTAAGCATGCTATATCTATTATTTATGAAGAGGTTCTTCTGCTTACATAAATTCAATTAATCCTTATTATCTGAGAAAGAAAGATTTGTAAATTGAATAAAATGCATTACCTTTGTTTTCAAAGAAAAATTTCTATGTCAGCAAATGAATGTATAAATGCGTTTTCCAGTCATCTTTTTTGGGATATACGGAAAGAAGATATTGACCTAGAACAGTATCCTAAATACATAATAAAAAGGGTGCTGGAATATGGGATGTGGAATGATTGGATAATAATTCGTTCATATTATGGTTTGCCGAAAATTGTAGAGGAGGCAAAAAAAATGAGGGAATTGGAACCTCGTGCTTTGGCTTATGTTGCTGCAATATCAAATACTCCTAAAGAAAAGTTCAGATGTTACACTTATCAACAGTCGATTCCACAACACTGGAACTTCTGAAAAAGTTGCAGAGTATACCTATACTTCATAATACTCGTTTGGTAGGAGGTACTGCGTTGGCTTTACAAATAGGGCATCGAAAGTCTGTCGACTTAGATTTCTTTGGTACAGTGGATGCAAGTAAGGATGAGTTGACGATGGCTCTAGATTTCTATTCTCAGAAATATCCTGATGGTTCCACTTTTATGGCAATGAAAAGTTTGGCATATTTTGATGATGCCGAAGAAGATATAATGCCGTATATGTTGACTGATATTTCATGGGAGAAGATCAAATCCCAGATACTATCTGAAATTTTCTAAGGTATTTTACTAATACGATACAAGAAATAATAAGTCGATACATCTCTTTTCACAAGAGACATATCGGCTTTCTTTTTCATCCTATCCGGAAATTATAATTATACGAGCTTTGCTATCCCTGTAACATGATCCAATGCACCAGCTTCCAGTTCATATCCCATCACGTATGGTTCGGGAATATCGGGATTGGTGAGTCCGAATTCACTAATTGATTTAAAACCGAACCGGTGATAATAATTAGGATCTCCACAGAGGAATACAGCTTTATATCCCATTTCACGCCCGCGCTTCAGGCCCTTTTTGATTAGTGCGGAACCTACTCCCTGGTCCCGGTATTCAAGCAGGACGGAAAGGGGAGCGATTAATAAAGATTCAAATTTACTTCCGTCTTCCTGTATGACGTACATACGTGTCAGCAAGATATGCCCGATGAGTTTAATAAGTCTTTTCTTCCGTAACTTAACTTTTTAGCTGAAAATAAATACAATGATTCCTGTTATCACTATATAGGCAAGTGCATAAGGGATGGCTGCTTTCAGAATTTCGCCCTCTTTTCCCTGTTGATTACTTGCTGAAGTAGCTATGGCGATACTTTGGGGAGAAATGATTTTTCCTCCGGTAGCACCTACCGTATTAGCGGCTGATAGCCAGTCGGGGTTTACATTGATATGCCCGGCAACACTGGCTTGCAGTTTTCCGAAAAGAATGTTGGATGAAGTATCACTACCGGTGATGAATGTACCTAAACATCCGATAACCGGTGCGAAAAGCGGATAAAGACTACCTGTGGCAGTAGCTAAGGCAGTAGCAATAACCGAGATCATCCCGGCAGTATCCATGATGGTTGACAGGCCGACAAGGCAGATAACCGTGATGAATGTTTTTTTCAACTGCTTCACAGTATTCCAAAGTACGATGAATAGGTCTTTGACTTTTGCACCTTGTATTAGTCCGCCAATAAAAGTACCGACAAAGAGAAGTACACCTGCATGGGTAAGCCATGAGATGGTATAGTTCACTGTAGAGTCATTGATAGGAAGGCTGATACGTGTTATCCAGTTGTTCTCAAGTGTATTGCGCAGTCCCGGGAATAGGGGACTGGTCAGGATTATCAGTAAGAGAATGAGCAGATAAATACTCCATGCATTCAGGATATCTTTTCCGCGAAGAGAACTTTTGCGTGTTTTCTCTTCTTTAGAAGCTGTGAGTTTACCATAAATCACGATTACGATAATAGAAAGAATACTACCGATAATGGCCGGGGATTCTGCTCCCATATAACGTGCGGCTACATATTGGCTGACAAGGGATACACCACCGACCAATAGTGCGAGGAACACATTCTTGGGTAGTGATTTCAATTTGGGGTCTGTGAGAAAAAGTAGTACCAATGGGATGAGGAACATAAGTACGGAAAGCTGTAGCACGACATTGGTGCTTAAGGTTAATACATCCAGATTGGTTTCTTTAGCCAATACAAGTACCGGTGTGCCGATAGCTCCAAAAGCCGTGGCCACGCTGTTGGCTATTAAGCTTACTACTGCCGAGAAAACGGGTTTGAAACCAAGGCTGATAAGTATAGCGGCAGGGATAGCAACTGCGGTACCGAAGCCCGCCATTGCTTCAAGTAACCCTCCGAATCCCCATGTCAATAGTAATACCTGAATGCTTTTATCAGTAGAGATAGAGGAAAATTGTTGCTTGATGATTTCCATTTTTTGGGTCTTTAGCAATACGTTATAGCTGAAAATAGCCATTACGATAATAATCAGGATGGGAGAAACTGCTTTCAATGCACCATAGAGGAATGAATAAGCAAGATCGTCCACTGCAAAATGGAAACCAAAGATGGCTATCAGCATCGTTACAATGAGAGATATGACACTACTTTTATCGCCTGGCATTTTTAAAAAAGCCATTAATACAATAAGGAGTAAAACCGGAATAATAGCAAGAATCAGTGTCATAATCGTCAGATTTAATAATGTATAATATTCTTATAACAAAACTGGAGATCGTTTTGACTGCCCGAAAAGCAAATTTTTTTATGATTTTATCCGTGATATGCCGGATTTAAACAAAAAACGATAAGTTACATTATGGAGTTGAATAAAAAGTCCGGATATGATTTATTTAGTTAACCATATCCGGACTTTTTTTTATCAGATGGGATGTCTATTTGTTAGGCATCTTCTTCATATCCAGTATTTTTTGCAATTGCTTCAAGTTGGCTTTTGCTGCTTCATTACCCATGTGGGCAGCTTGCGTGAAAGCTGCAATGGACTGATTTATATCCCCGTTAAGGAAATCGTATACACCACTATTATTGATGTATTCGGCAGTCTGTTTGTTTGCCTTTTCCATAAACTTTATGGCAGTTCTCACATCTTTCTTGCTTAATGCTACGGCAGCGGCATTCAAGTTGGCTACTTCATCATTCGGGTACATGCGTACGGCAATATCGAACACGTTTACAAAGTCGTCACTTCCTTTCGGATAGCTGTTGGCTACCTGGTACATCTCGTTCAGACTCAGGTATTTCGGATTTGTTTTGATAACGATGCGTCCTTGTTCAACATCGAAGTTTACCACAGTATAATCTATCTTGCAATCTACTTTACGTAATCCCGGATAGATATCTTTCAACATGGCACGATAAGGAACACCACCTGCTACACGCATAATTTCTTTTTTGCGCAAAGCATCATCACTGGTATTTTTAATGATATTGATAAACGTCTCTTTATCTTTCATGGAAGAAGCTTCCAGGGCTTTCACCAATCCATCCCAGTTTTCACCGCCAAAGGATACCTTATAGAGGTTGGCCGGAACTTTTTCATTCTCACTCAGGTATTTCTTCAGTGCTTCGGCACGTTTCTGAGAAAGCTGTTCGTTGAATTTCAAAGGACCTTCGGGAGAAGCAAAACCTTCAATACTGATACCGGTTATGGTGAGGTTCTTATCATTCTGCACTTTATCGAACATAGAGTGAATATTCATCAACTCTTTATGATTGTTCATGAAATCGGTCAGGATAACAGATTTGCTTACCGGGAAATCCAGATGAGCCTCGTATTGTTCGCTACGGGTTTTTACTACTTCTACAGCTGGTTGAATATAAGCGACTATCGGAGACATGGCTGCCAAACGTTTCGCCTCGGTAGATACATCGTTGGTAATGAGTTCCTGTGCAATCATCTCTTCATTATTGCCACAGCCGCAGAGGTTTTCAACCAGATTCAGTGCTGCATTTTGCATCCATGGCTGATAAGGGATTACCTGCGTATAGTTTAGCACTTCTCTTTTATCATAAGGGATAACGATACCTGCAGGCTTTTCTTTTTCTATTGCCAAACCACGTATATATGCTTTCTGGCGACGACGGCCGTTGATTATAATATCCTGTAAGGGCACATTGTGCTGGCCGTCTGTCAGCAGCGGAGTCAACGTAAGTGAACGTTGAGGACTAACTACAAGATTCTTCATATCGATCGTCATGCTGATATAAAGAGAGTTGCCCTGTTGCCACAGTGATACGTCAGATAAACTGATGGCATCATTGTAAAGTTTCTGGGCACTGGCGGGAAGTGCTATGACAAGTGCCAGCAGGAGATATATAATATTTCTTTTCATTGTTACAGTTGGTTTATAGGTTATTATTTAATAATGTAGATGAAGCTAAGGCCTACTTTGGTAGGACCGAAATAGTCTTTAGTATTATGACCTAATTTCTGACCGTTGTCCCCCGGTTCATATTTGTCATATTTGATGTGAGCGTAGCCAAGCCCGATGGTGGCTTCCATACTCCAGCGTTTGTTTAATATCCACTGATAGCCGTAAGATATACCAGCACCGTAAAGTTTACCATCATACCGGTCATGCCCCAGTCCGAACATGTCAAGGTTACTGATGTCCACATCGGCATAGTGTCCGTGCAGGCCGAAGAAACTGCCATTAAAACGTTCGCAGAGCCAGTAACGTAGTTCAGGCTGTACTAACCAATGCTTGAACTGTTTGTTGTCCGAAAACTTCCAGGGGTTGTAATTGCCCGATACATCAAGAGTTAATTTCTTTGCCAGTCCTATTTCAAATCCTAAGTTGGGAGTACTTGTGGCCCAGTAGAGGGCATTTGTTTTAATGGCAAATTTGGGTAGATAGGTTTGAGTTCTTTGCTTTTGGGCATATGTACCCGTAGCAAAGGCGAGCAGAAATCCTACTGCTAAAATTAATTTAATTGTTTTCATTTCCGTTTTGGTCTAGGTTTTATTATTTACTGCCTATACCAACACCTGCCGGAATGGATTTGTTTTCGATTGATAAAGATATTTTTTTACGGTAAATGATTTGCGGTGGATGATGAATGATCGTTTATCGCTGATCGCTTTTCTCTAAAAACTACGATAGTAACTGCTGTTACTATCAGAACAATTCCTATAACACTCTTTAGAGTGAACAATTCCTGAAAAACGAGCGTCCCTATGATGACAGCTGTTAGAGGTTCCATGGCTCCGAAGATAGACGTAAGGGTAGGACCGATGTGCTTGATTGCTTTGATCAGAGCCATGTTAGAGATGGCGGTGGCAGGTAAGGCAAGTCCTAATATATACAGCCATGTATTCCAGTCTGTCACGATCCGGATACCGCTGGTGAAACTGCCGCATATAATAAAAAGGAGAGCGCCTATTCCCATTACATAGCAAGTGAGCACAGTAGAGTTGATCTGTACTGCACGGCTTTTTCGTACTCCTATGATATAACCTCCATAAGAAAATACAGAGATGCAGGCGGCTATGATTCCTACGGTAGTGTTACCTCCACTGTGACTGATGTCTCCCGATGAAAGAAATACAGCTCCGGCGATAGATACCAGGATAGCTGTAATAGTCCATAGTGACTTCTTTTCATGGAAAAAGAGCATCATAGCTAAAGCTACGCCCAACGGGTACATGAAATGAATGATAGAGGCCACTCCACTGGCTATATTCTGATAAGCAATCACCAGACTCAGTGATGTGGCTGCCCGGAATAAACTCAATAAAAACACAGTACCGAAATCCTTTTTATTTAACCGGAAACTGCATCCGGATATTAAACTGAAAAGTATTAATGTAGCAGAAGCGACTCCCCAACGGTAGCTCAGTACTTCAAATGAGGAAAATCCTGTTGTGAGAAGCATGATGGAGAAGAAGGGTGCCAGTCCAAAAGTAGAGGAGGACACTGCTGCATATAAAATACCTTTTGTTTTGCTCATTGCATCGAATAAAATAATTGGTCTAAAAAAAGTTTTGCAAAAGTACATATTTTTTGTTGTAGGTATTGTTTGTATGGTTTAAAACTGAATCTATTTACGATTAGACGATTTACTATTTACGATTGAAGTTACTCTTTTAGCCTGTGCCAGCGATGTTAGAGCCAGAGTAATGTTCTTCTGTCTAAAAACTCTGTGGAACTCTGTGCCCTCTGTGGTGAAATATCAGATATGAAAGAAGAAGCGAAAAAGATCAGCGTATTTCTTACAGGTGATAAATAGTCTGAAATGTTTAGTTGGTTTTCTCATCTTGCTATTGAAATCAATCCACAGACAAATAAAAATACCTGGCTGGAACCGGTCGATAACAATCAATATGCAGAAGCTACGAAGGAGATAGAAGCATAAATGAATCATCAATAGAGAGAGCCTTAATAGATGAGTATAAAGAAAGTATATGGAGTGATAAAAGTTTCGTGAGATTCAATATCTTTGCTGGATATTTATTCAGAAGTTAAATATAGAATATGAAGAACCCGATTCCTCAATATACTTTTTACAAGACTAAGTATGGAAGTGAATTATTAATTGACGTCGTAGAATTAAAATACATAAAAAGGTTTTTATCCGAAAACCCTATTCATACATTGACATATTATGATATCACTTTCATCACTGAGGGGGAGGGGAGTTTCTCTATCGATAATCAGAATTATGAAGCGACTCCTTGCGACGTGTTTTTTTCTCAGCCGGGGGAAATACGGAGTTGGGATACGAATCATATAACAAACGGTTATGCGCTGATTTTTGAAGATCGGTTTTTATCTGCTTTGTCAGCTAATGATATGGAAGAAATTGCAAAACTGGATAAAAAAGAAAGTTTATTCTTTTCATATTATGACCCCAAAATAGTAGGGTATTTGGTAGGATTGGGCAAATGATAGATAAAAATAAGGGCATAGTCTGATTTTAGGGTTATGCCCATCTATCCGATTCATTAGTTTTTTTATATGTTCATAATCTTTCATAATTAGTTTCTAAGAACAGGACTATATTCAATACCTTTGCAGACAAATATAGTGTAGCACTTTTTGCTTCCTAAAAGAACAAACGATGACACGAAAACTATTTGTCTTATTTTCATTTATGTTTATTGCTGCTGTAGCACTAAAAGCCCAGACAATAACAGGAAAGATTGTAGATAGTAATCAACAACCAATAGATGGAGCGACTATTGTGTTACAAACGATGGATTCCGTTTATATAGGTGCTTCGATATCGAATACGGATGGAGTGTTTCTGCTGAATCATCATCCGGAGCAATATCGTCTGATCATCCAACATCTGTTATATAAAACCAGATTGCTGTCAGACGTGAAGAATGACATCGGGATTGTCACATTAGAACCCGAAGATTATGCTTTGGATGAAGTAGTCATAAAGGCGGAGCGCCCTTTTGTGAAAGTGGAGGAGGGGCGTTTGGGGTATAATCTTGCACAATTGGCTGATGGTAAGGTGGTGAATAATGCTTATGAGGCTTTAACAAAGTTACCGGGCGTACAAGAAGATAAAGAGGGATTGACTTTGGCAGGAGCCGGAAGTGTTACTGTTATTTTGAATGGCAAACCTACAACGATGAACACTACTCAGCTGGAAACTTTATTGAGAAATACTCCTGTTGATCGTGTGGAAAAGGCAGAAGTAATGTATAGCGCCCCCCCCCAATATCATGTAAGAGGGGCTGTCATTAATGTAGTGTTGAAACGTTCGAATGATTATTCTTTTCAGGGAGAAGTAAATGCTGATTATACGAACCATTATTTCAATAGTGGAAGTATGAACGGTAATTTTCGGTTGTCTACTCCCAAAATGGCTTTTGATGTAATGTATGGTGCAAGTGATGTAAAACAGATGGAATATATGAATATTTATTCCAGGCATACATTGAAAAACAAAATATACGAGATTAATCAGAATAACCGGATAAGTACCAAATATTGGAATCATAATTTGAGGACAGCGTTTGAATATAATTTTAATGATAAAAACAATCTGAATGTGTCTTATACAGGGAATTTTAGCCCCGATCAACACAATAACAGCCGGACTGTCGGAAACTACCAGACCAGTAATACTGATAAGTACATAGATACCCGTATGCATAACATATCACTGCAATATCATTCAGGATTCGGATTGGAAATAGGAGGAGATTATACCCGTTATACTTCAGATAATGAACAAAACCTGAACGTAAATTATGAAGATAATAGTCAGAGCCATTTTAATTTGTTGGCCGGGCAGAAAATAGACCGTTATTCTATTTATGCAGACCAAAGCCATCAACTAACCAGAGGCTGGAACTTTGGTTATGGAGCTTCCTACAGATTTGCCAATGACCATGACTATCAGATTTATAATGAAGTCGGCGGTGGTATTCAGACACAAAATACGGATTCAAAGTTAAAAGAGCAGACTACTAATTTTTATGTGTCGGTGAGCAAGGAGTATGAAACAGGGACTTCGTTTTCAGCTTCAGCTACGGGAGAATATTATACCATTGGCAATTATCATAAATGGGCTGTTTATCCGCAAGCAACATTCACTTATATGAAGACACCTAAGCATATTCTCCAGTTTTCGCTGTCAACGGATAAGACTTATCCGAGCTATTGGGATATGCAATCATCCGTCAGTTATATAGACGGATATACCGAATTGTGGGGAACTCCGGGGATAAGGCCTATGACAACATACAATCTGAATGGTAATTATATCCTGAAGCAAAAGTATATTTTCGGTATGTTCTTTATGCACACGGCGGATTACTTCGTACAAGCAGCCTATCAGTCAACGGACAGGCTTGCTTTGATTTATAAAAATACGAACTGGAACTATATGCGCTTGTGGGGTGCAAATGTCATATTACCTTTTAAAGGCGGGGGTTGGCTGGATTCCCGGCTGACTTTGACAGGAATGCAAATGCATCAACGCTGTGACAATTTTTTTGATATACCTTTCAATCGGAAGAAATGGCTGTTCAGCGGATCACTTGATAATGCATTTAAAGTTTATAAGGGTTTGTCTTTAGAACTGAATGGGAATGTGCAGACACCTGCCATACAGGGGACGTTTGATGTAAATAGTGTTTTTAATCTGACGGCTGGTTTGAAATGGAGCTTTGCCAAAGACAAGGCGACTGTATCTGCCCGTTGCAGTGATATTTTTGAAACCGGGATGCCTAACATTAAAATCCGTTTTAAAGGACAACATTTAGATATGGATAATGCTTTTTATTCACGGGCATTTACAGTACATTTCTCTTATCGCTTTGGTGGATATACAAAGAAAGAAAGTAAATCAGTAGATACGTCACGATTTGGCATGTAAGTCTTTTGGGGATGATTTCAGGGGAGTTACTCTTTGGGAAATAAATACCCAAAAGTGGGGATTGATAAACTCAATATTTTCCATGAACTTTGCACCAAAAATCCGATAAATGAAATATGTTTATATAATAATATTGCTTGTTGCGATAGGAGGGCTAATTCCTTTTTCAGTGCAAGTACAGGATGCTATCCATATAGGAACCCGGCATACCCTGTTTTCGCAGATATTAAATGAGGAGAGGGCTTATTGGGTGTATGAACCCGAAAGACAGGCCGGGGACTCGATTAGAAACCTTCCTGTTCTTTATTTACTGGATGGGGATGTCTTTTTTCATTCAGTAGTAGGATTTACCCGTTTTTTCTCTTCTTCCAAAGTTTCTTCTTTACCTCCATGTATTGTAGTCGCTGTATTAAATACGGATCGTACCAGAGATTTTACTCCCACTTATTCGGCAGCACGACGGGATGGAACGATTCATTCCGGAGATAAACCGCAGGGAGGAGGGGCTGAGCAATTTTATCGTTTTCTGACGGAAGAATTGCGCCCTGAAGTGGAGAAAAGAGTGTTGGGTGGTAGCAGCAATATTCTAGTAGGACACTCGTATGCAGGTTTGTTCACTTTAGAGATGCTTCTCCGGCATCCCGGATCCTTTGATACGTTTATGGCAATAGATCCCAGCTTATGGTGGGATCAGGGAGTTTTCCTGAGACAGTGGGAGGAAAAAGTGTCTGGGAAGGATTTCTCAGGTAAACAGCTATATGTTGCTTTTGCCACTCAGCGACGTCCCGGAGTGAAATTAAATCAGTTTTCGCTGGCAGATAGTTTGAAAATAAAGATTGTCCCCGATATGGAAAAACGGCATCTACGGGTTGTTTATAAAAAGTTTCCGGAAGAGATGCATGGTACTGTTGCTCTTCCGGGAATATTTGACGGTCTGAAGTCTCTGTTCCGACACTAATATTGATTCTCTTTTATTGGAGAATCTGTAGAGGTATTGTCTTCCTGAAGAAGTAGCTGGGATAGTGGACGGGTACTCCATTTATCTTTAAAAGATGGGGTTATCGGTTTTAATGAATGAATATGGGGAACAGATTTTATGTGCTTAACTCCTTTAACTGATTCCAGGTGAGTGTTACTCATTATGATTTCTCCTCTTACAATCCCTTTTTGGGCTGCAACAGCATAACCATCTGTGTCATATAGTACACCATTTATATACCATCCCAAAAAGTGACCATTGAAATGATAAATGTCTTCTTTTCCATCAAAATAAGCTACTGGAGTGCCATCCCACATATAAATTGTAGAATCTTTGTCTACATAGTTTATGTAGGCAATAGGCTGGGTGCTTTTATCGAATAAGGTCACTTCTGACTCTTGGAGGATAACAGGTTCATTTTCATCATCACCACATCCGGTCAATAATCCGATTGTGGCACATAAAACTAAGAGTAATTTTTTCATTTGATGCATTATTTATTAATATATGGATATTTACAGGAAGTTATGGATTACCTTACTTATTCAAGGGAATGTTGACCTTCTCATATAAAAAGACCGGGATATATAAAAATATCCCTATTGGGAAGCCCTTAATTTATCTAAATAAATGCTTCTTAAGAGAGAGGGATTAAAGGTAAAATTGTTGCGAAACAACTACCTATGCCTACTTCCGACTGTACCTCTATGCGCCCTGCCAATCTTTCGATAATAACTTTACAGATAGATAGTCCCAGACCGCTACCTTGTTCAAATTCATCAGCTTTATAGAAACGATCAAAAATCATCATAAGTTCTTTTTCATCTATTCCCTTGCCAGTATCTTTTACGTACACGCAAACTTCATTATGTTCTTTATCTATTTTACATCCTAATGTGATGGAGCCACATTGGGTAAACTTATTTGCATTGCTTAGGAAGTTGGAAATAACTTGTGTGAAACGAATACGATCTATGTTGGCGGGCAAGAAGAGTGAGTTGTCCAATTCAAGACTGAATTTTAAGGAAGGTTGAATCAATGGTTGATGGTGCTTATATATTTCTCTGACAATCTCTGTTATATCATCATTCTTCATTTCAAAATCGATGTTACCGGAGTCTAAATGTGATATTTCCAGCATATCGTTGATTAGCTTTAGAAGCAGTTCATTATTCAGATTGATAATTTCGAGCATGCTTTCTTTTTCTTCCCGGTCTATTTCATCAGCATCTTCACCTGCCAATATGTTGGTAAAGCCCACAATAGCATTGAGTGGAGTACGAATCTCGTGACTTATATTGTTGAGAAAGGACTGTTTCAATTCTGCTTTTTCAGCCATTTGTTTGGCTAAAATCAGTTGTTGTTCATGTTCTACCAGTTTTTGGATATTCTGCATAATACCTGCCAGTATCATTTCACCCTGTGCATTTTTCAGGCTACGGCATCGTAGTTCATACCATTGGTAGTCGTCTTCATTTTTTCTGAAGCAAAAACGTGCCCGCTGTATTTCCATACCTGGAGATTGATAAAGTGTTTCATAAAATGAACTCAGTAGTTGTACGTCATCCGGGTATGCATATTGTAAAAAGTCGTCTTTGGTGAATGAGCGTTGTTTCAAGCCCATTAAGCGCGTATAATTAGTATCAAACTCAATGGTATCTTCTTGCATGTTCCACAGTGATATCTGACCTCCATCTGTAGAAAGCGTTAAACGTTTATGAGCTTCTTCAAGTATTTGCAGATTCTTGCGTTCTATCCGAGAACGTTTTCGCATTCGCAGCAAGCTGAGCGATACGATAATGAATGCAAGAATAAATAGCATTGCAAGGAGATAGAGTTCAACACGATAGTGGTCATAAAGCGGATAATTGACAAGGCGTACATTTGGGGGAATGTTCTGGGTAGCCTGTTTGCCATACGCCGAAATATTACTCCAGTCGAGTACATATTCTTTGGGCAAATCACTTATTTTAGGTGTGTCTGTCTTTTCATCATTCATTAATTGCACGGATAGATCAGCGGCAACTTTAGCGGAAATTTCTTTTGTAGCCATATAGCCACCCACAATCTTGGTTCCTTCGTCGAACCCCTCGCAAATACAACTGAAAGAAGGTATATTAACGGCATTTACTATTGGGAGCGACATTGAATCAAATTTATCGAGTAAAAATGCTTTTTTCTTCTGTTCACTTTTTGACTTTTCCATCATTACAAGTAAAGAAGCTCCTTTTATATAGCGGAAAGGACAAAGGCTTACGGTTAACTTATCTTTTTTGACTTTGATACGGTCGTTTGCTACGGCAGCCATAAGATTGTAGTACTTCATCATTTCGTTCATTTCCTTGTATTCATATTCCATGGAATATGCTGACTTATGACCTAAGATTTGTACGTTCCTTCTATCCACAACCTTGGTCAATAAATCATAAGATTTACGTCCGAGTGTGGTCAGGTCAATATTGTATACAATTTCTATTTCTGCTTTAGGTTGTAATGATTGTATGAAATCTATATTGCTTTTAAAGTCCGGACTGTCTCTGAGAATATAAATATCTTTAGTACTGTATTCTTTTATAAGTTTTTCATCGGGGAAATGTACATTACAGGCTACTACCGGAATAGAAGACAGGAGACGGTGCCGGGTTGATAATAAAGAAAAGGTAGCCTGATCTCCTACTGCGAGAATGAGGTCCATTGGTTTGCTTTTAATACCGTCGAGGTATTTATTTATGTTATTAAGACAAACTTCAGGATTGAATTGATTACAGTCGAGATAAAATTGATTGAATATGGGTTCTATGCCTTTTTTTCTTAGTTCCCGGGTGATAAGTTTCTCAAAATTTCCGTAGCCAACACTGTTCCTTGAAAAAGAATATACGAGAGATATCTGTTTTTTCACCCGGTGATTTATGACATACCACTGTTTGAAATTATATCCGCATAAGAAAGTTCCTAATAAGAGAATAAAACCAAGAATATATTTAAATTTTGGGACAATGATTTTCATATATTGATTCATATCGTGCAAAAGTAGTATATTTCAGTAAAGCAAGGATGGCTTTATACAAAATATTTTATATTTTTTCTTCAACATCAGATATTCATTTGTAATATATTGATTGCATGAAATAAAACCTGGCTAACTGGAATAGCTGAATTCAGGCCTTTCGGTCGATAAGGAACATAAAGAGAGGAGGTATTCATTATTGAGAAACAGTTTGCATAAATAGAGGCGATCTGCATAAATTCACTATATTTGTATTTTACAATCTGCCAACATCGGTAAAAAAGCGATATGATTGTGACCGGTTATATTGATAATATCCAATTTGAAGTAAGAGATACATATGAATACTGATTTTGTAAACTTAACAACGGAGAACCTTGTCAATGAGCATTTGTGCTGCATTATCCGTAGTAAGAAAGCCCACCCAGGTATTGATGCCAAACGAAAATGGCTTTCTGACAGGCTAAACGAGGGGCATGTCTTTAGAAAGTTAAATGCAAAAGCTACGGTTTTTATTGAATATGCACCTCTTGAGACAGCTTGGGTTCCCATAATAGGTGACAACTATTATTATATGTATTGCTTATGGGTTTTGGGTAGTCCGAAAGGAAACGGATATGGGAAATCGTTGATGGAGTATTGTTTGGCTGATGCCAGAGAAAAGGGGAAGTCCGGTATTTGTATGCTTGGGGCAAAAAAACAGAAGAACTGGCTTTCCGATCAATCATTTGCAAAGAAATTTGGTTTTGAGGTGGTTGATACTACCGATAACGGATATGAATTGCTTGCTCTTTCTTTTGACGGAACTGTACCGACATTTGCACAAAATGCTAAAAAGCTGAAAATAGAGAATGAAGAGCTGACGATTTATTATGATATGCAATGCCCCTACGTTTATCAATACATTGAGACGATAGCGCAGTATTGTGTGATGAATGACTTTCCTGTATCTTTAATTCAAGTAGATACGTTGCAAAAAGCCAAGGAATTACCTTGTGTCTTCAATAATTTTGCTGTGTTTTATAAAGGAGTTTTTGAGACAGTGAATTTGCTGAATATCGACTATCTAAAGAGGATACTCAAAAAATGACAGTGAAATTTTGCTGTTGTGCGGCAAGTTATCTACTGTTGTGTGATAATAAATTTACGTCTGGTAGTGAGATGTTTATAGTTGCGGTAAAATAAGTGATGATATGAATAATAATAATAAATTTTCGCTCCGTCCACTGACGGATAATGATGCTGACAGTTTGGCTCGGCAATTGAATAATAAAAAAGTTTGGGACAACTTACGTGATGCTCTTCCTTATCCATATACTTCACAGGATGCAGCGTGGTTTATCAACTTTCAGCAAAATGACCCACTGTTGACTTGTTATGGTATTGTTGTGGATGGTGAGGTTGTTGGTAATATCGGATTTACACGTAGTGAGGATATTGAACGGTTTACGGCAGAGGTTGGATATTATATCGGTGAAGATTATTGGGGGCAAGGTATTATGTCTGCTGCCCTGAGCGAAGCTGTGGAAGATTATTTTAAAACAACGGAGGTTGTTCGGCTTTTCGCTACTCCATTTGACTACAATAAAGCAAGTGCAAAAGTGCTTGAAAAAGCTGGATTTACATTAAAGTGTATCTTTACCAAAGGGGCATATAAAAATGGTCAATTTGTCGATATGCTCTATTATGAAAGAATTAAATAAAGTGATAATGAAAAATACAACCCATCTTCTTTCTGAAGATGCCGTGTGGGAATCTGTCTTTGTATCTGTTGTTGCTTACCGATGAGCAGGAGACCGTGATAGACCGCTACTTGGAACGTATCGTCAAATGATAGTTGGCACGGGCGATATGCCGAGTGCCGTTAATTTTTATACGAATTGTGGTTTTGAATACTCCCATCTGGTGGAAAACTTTTTTACTGACAATTACGATCACCAAATGGTTGAAGATGGGGTATTACTAAAAGATATGATTTACTTTAAACAAAAAATATAAGGATGAAACAAGAGATTTTATTTGTACTGCTTGATAATTTTGCCGATTGGGAAGGAGCCTATATTGCTCCAAACCTAAATTGGGGAGTTGAGCCCGGAAGTGAGAGCAAATATGTAGTTAAAACGGTATCGGTAACGAAAGGCTTTGTTGTCTCGTGCGGTGGATTCAAGGTATTGCCCGATTACACTATCAATGATATTCCTGCCGATTATGCCGGAGTAGTATTAATCGGAGGTATGAGCTGGTTTACTCCAGGTGCCGAACTTGTTGTCCCGTTAGTAGAAGATGCCATCAGGAACAAAAAACTGGTTGCAGGCATCTGCAACGCTTCGGTTTTTCTTGGAATGCACGGATTCCTGAATGAGGTGAACCATACCAGCAACGGATTGGATTATCTGAAAGAATATGGCGGAGCAGGCTATAAAGGCGAATGCCACTATGTCGATAAACCAGCAGTAAGAGATGGTAATATTGTAACTGCTAACGGCTTTTCCGCTTTGGAGTTTACTCGTGAAATACTTTATGCTTTAGGGGCTGACACTCCGAAAAAGATAGAGAAAAGCTATCGAATGAATAAAACAGGTGTTTGGGAAGCACCGGAAATAGAATAATCGTATAATTAACATTGAAAACTTTTTTCAAAAATTCAAACGGTGGATAAAATAAAGAATATATGCTTATGAAAGATGTAATAAATGGACGTTGCGGTTGGTGTGGAACCGACGAACTGTATGTAAAATACCACGATGAGGAGTGGGGACAATTGGTGACTGACGACAAAATACTGTTCGAGTTTCTTGTGTTGGAGAGTGCCCAAGCCGGATTGAGTTGGATTACCATTCTCAGAAAACGAGAGGGGTATCGTAAAGCCTTTTGTGATTTTGATGTCGAGCGGGTGGCACAGATGACCGATGAAGATGTGCAACGATTGGTCCAGTTTGATGGTATTGTGAAAAACCGCCTGAAAATAAAATCAACCATCACTAATGCAAGGCAATTTCTCATTATACAAAAAGAGTTTGGTAGTTTTTACAACTATACGCTCTCATTCTTTCCCGACAGAAAACCGATTGTCAACACCTTTAGTTCATTGAGCGAAATTCCTGTATCTTCTCCCCAGTCCGATGCGATGAGTAAGGATATGAAAAAGCGTGGATTCAAATTTTTCGGATCTACGATTTGTTACGCTCACTTGCAGGCTTCGGGGTTTATTAACGATCACCTGATGGGCTGTGTATGCCGGAAAGAGGAAAAGCAATTGAAATGATATAAAAAACAAAGCAGATGAAACAATATTTTGAAACCCAACGCCTCATCTTCCGTTCTTGGCAAGAGGAAGATATCTCGCATCTTGCCAGATTGAACAGTGATGATAAAGTCATGGAGTATTTTCTGAAAAAATTGTCTTATCAAGAGACGATTGCATTGTACAATCAAATACAAGAGGAATTTACTATATATGGATTTGGGGCATACGCTGTTGAGGAAAAAGAGACTGGCGTTTTTATTGGTTTTGTCGGATTGCACAATGTTACATTTGAAGTAGACTTTGTTCCGGCTGTTGAAATCTTATGGAGACTGTTACCCGAGTTTTGGGGCAAAGGGTATGCTACGGAAGCTGCTATTGCTTGTTTGAATTATGCAAAAGAGGAATTAAAGCTAAAAGAGATAGTCTCTTTTACTTCATTGCTTAATAAACGTTCAGAGCATGTGATGCAAAAAATAGGTATGACACGCATAAAAGAGTTCAATCATCCGTTAGTGGAGCCTGAACATCCTCTGTACAGACACATTTTGTATAAGATAGTATTGTGATTCTGCAACGTATCTTCTTTCCGGTAATTTCTTCTGAGGGGCTTTGAGAGTTTCTTTGCGAAGGATTTTTGAGTCGTTTCATTGCATATTTTATTAACCTGCAATAATACGTATTTTACACTATGGGAATAAATAAGGAAGAAATTACATTAAAGCAACTGACAGACGAAGATATACCATTGTTTGAAAGTTGGCTTGACAAAGAATATATCAAAAAATGGTTTGGTGACAAAGAGGATTGGTTATATGAGATAAGCGAAAGAAACGGGAAATACGGTTTCTTGACGCATTTCATCGTTTATCACTATGACCGGAAAATCGGATATTGTCTCTATGGCGATTGTTTTTATATCAAAGATTTAGAGGAAGAAGGGCATGACTTTAAGTCATTGTATGGCGATGTTACAGCGAAAAATCATACTTATGAAATAGGTTACCTGATTGGCGAAGAGGGGTATTTGAACAAAGGTATCGGTAAGATTATCATTCAGTTGCTGGAAGCAAAACTTATTGGAATCGGAGCTAAAGAGATGGTGGCAGATCCCTGTGAAGAGAATGTTATCTCTGTAAAAACACTTCTTGGTAACGGTTTCAAGAAAAAAAGTGATGGGGACTATCGAAAAGTAATCTCCTGAAATCACACGAACCAACACTTTTTCAGCCATATCCATTCGGCGTATTTAGAAAAGAATAAAAAATCCCCTGTATTTCAAGTGAATACAGAGGATTGCTTAAATTTACTATTTATTTTTGCGGTGTGTACGGGACTCGAACCCGTGACCCCATGCGTGACAGGCATGTATTCTAACCAACTGAACTAACACACCAAATATTTATTTGATTAATCTGATTTTACTGTTTACACTTCTTTGATAAATCAAGAAGCGGTGCGTACGGGACTCGAACCCGTGACCCCATGCGTGACAGGCATGTATTCTAACCAACTGAACTAACGCACCAGTATTTCATTTTAATCAGCTTTCTCTCTCGATTGCGGGTGCAAAGGTAGCTGTTTTTACGTAATTTGCAATACTTTCAAAAAGTTTTTTTGTGAATAAAATAGCCATTTTTTGCTTTGTGCTTCATTATGAGGTGTTTCTGTTGGAATAAAAAATAGAAATTCTTTTTATTTCTTTCTCAATAGAGGAATTCTAATGCTTCAAAAGGTGTGTGTTGTTAATATATTTTCTTCGTAGATTAGACAATTGATTTTATGTGCTGCAAAAGTACGTATTTAATGGTGCGTTAAATACCTAATTAAAGCAGTATTAAAATAGATAGTTTATATCTATAAAGTACGTAGTTTTTAATTGCTTGTAATACAGTAATATATGGTGCTGTTTTGCCTCTATCTGTATCTTTGTATCTCGTTTCATGTATATTTTTCTGCCTGTCGTGCGGTTGAATACCTTAAAATGATGACATTATTTTCTTTATTTCTTTTTGAATTTTGAGCTCCAATCTTTCTATCTGATCTATTTCTTGCTTTTAAAGTAAACTTTTTGCTCAAATTATTCGCTATTTTGCAATAATTAGTTATTTTTGCAAGCTAAAATCGCAGGCAGTGAAACAACGCTGCATGAATTAGTAAAATAGTAGAAACAATGATGACAACTGCCAAACTGTTATTGCACTGTCCCGATAAACCGGGTATCCTGGCCGAGGTGACAGACTTTATCACGGTAAACAAAGGAAATATTATCTATCTGGACCAGTACGTAGACCATGTGGAAAACATCTTTTTTATGCGTATTGAATGGGAATTGAAAGATTTCCTGGTTCCTCAGGAAAAGATTGAAGATTATTTTGAAACACTCTACGCCCAGAAGTATGGCATGAATTTCCGTCTCTATTTCTCAGATGTGAAACCACGAATGGCTATATTTGTATCCAAAATGTCGCACTGTCTTTTTGATATGTTGGCACGGTATACGGCAGGAGAGTGGAATGTGGAAATTCCTCTGATCATTAGTAATCATCCCGATTTGCAGCATGTGGCAGAGCGTTTCGGTATTCCTTTCTACCTTTTCCCTATCACAAAAGAGACGAAGGAAGAGCAGGAACGTAAAGAGATGGAACTGCTGGCTAAACATAACATCACATTTATTGTCCTGGCGCGTTATATGCAGGTTATCTCAGAGCAGATGATCAATGCTTATCCTAATAAAATTATCAATATTCACCACTCTTTTCTTCCGGCTTTTGTAGGTGCAAGACCTTATCATGCTGCTTTTGAAAGAGGTGTGAAAATTATTGGTGCTACCAGTCATTATGTAACGACTGAGTTGGATGCCGGACCTATTATAGAACAGGATGTTGTGCGCATCACACATAAAGATTCGATAGAAGATCTGGTTAATAAGGGTAAGGACCTGGAGAAAATTGTACTTTCGCGTGCCGTGCAGAAGCATATCGAACGCAAGGTATTGGCTTATAAAAATAAAACGGTAATATTTAATTAGTTGACAATTGACAATTGACAGTGGACAATTGCTGTGTTGTAAGCGTCTGGTTATTTGAACTCACTGTCAATTGTCAATTGTCAACTGTCAACTAAATAAGGATGAATGTTGCAGTAATAAAATACAATGCCGGGAATATCCGTTCTGTAGACTATGCTTTAAAGCGTCTTGGAGTGGAGGCTGTGATCACTGCCGATAAGGAGGTGTTGCAGGCTGCCGATAAGGTGATTTTCCCTGGAGTAGGACAGGCTGAGACTACCATGAATCACTTGCGGGCTACCGGGATGGATGAATTGATCAAGAATCTCCGTCAGCCGGTGTTAGGTATTTGCCTGGGGATGCAGTTGATGTGTAGTTATTCTGAAGAAGGGGATGTGGACTGTTTGGGAGTTTTCGATGTGCCGGTAAAACGTTTTATCCCATACAAGCATGAGGATAAGGTACCGCATATGGGCTGGAATACGATAGGACATCTGAATAGTGAACTTTTTAAGGGTTTCACGCAGGATGAATTTGTCTATTTTGTACATAGCTTCTATGTACCCGTTTGTGATTTTACGGCTGCCCAGACTGATTATATACACCCATTCAGTGCTGCTCTGCATAAAGATAATTATTATGCTACACAATTTCATCCTGAAAAGAGTGGTGGGACAGGAGAGAAGATATTGAGAAACTTTTTGGATCTATAACTTTCATGATTATACGATGGAGAGTACAGTCTGATGTATTTTCAATCGTCAAATCGTAAATCGTCAAATTATAAATAATAATATGATTGAAATTATTCCAGCTATTGACATTATCGATGGGAAATGCGTTCGCCTTTCTCAGGGAGATTATGACAGTAAAAAGGTGTATAATGAGAACCCGGTGGAAGTGGCCAAGGAGTTTGAAGCCAACGGTATTCGTCGCTTGCATGTGGTAGATCTTGACGGGGCTGCCTCTCATCATGTGGTAAATTACCGCACGTTAGAGCAAATAGCTGCCCGTACTTCTCTTATTATCGATTTTGGTGGTGGGGTAAAGAGTGACGAGGATCTTATTATTGCTTTTGAGAGTGGTGCAGAGATGATAACCGGAGGAAGTATAGCTGTGAAGAATCCTGAACTGTTTTGCCGTTGGATAGACAAGTATGGCAGTGAGAAAATTATTCTTGGTGCCGATGTCAAAGACCATAAGATTGCTGTCAATGGCTGGAAAGATGAGAGTGCCTGTGATCTTTTCCCTTTCCTGAAAGAGTACATCCATAAAGGGATAGAGAAAGTGATCTGTACGGATATCAGTTGTGATGGTATGCTTGCCGGGCCTTCTATTGAACTGTATAAAGAGATACTTGCTGAACACCCCACTCTTTATCTGATAGCAAGTGGTGGAGTCAGTAACATGGATGATATTGAAGCCCTCCATGAAGCCGGAGTGCCTGCCGTTATTTTCGGCAAAGCGCTTTATGAAGGACATATCACCTTGAAAGATCTCTACCGTTTTTTATAGTATTTTCAATCGTAAATAGTAAATTGTCCAATCGTAAATATTAGTATCGTGTTAGCAAAAAGAATTATTCCCTGTCTTGATATAAAAGATGGGCAGACTGTAAAAGGAACCAATTTTGTCAACCTCCGTCAGGCAGGTGATCCGGTTGAATTGGGACGTGCTTATAGCGAACAGGGAGCTGATGAACTGACTTTTCTTGATATTACCGCCAGCCATGAAGGACGTAAGACCTTTGCCGAATTGGTGAAACGAATTGCTGCTAATATTAATATCCCTTTTACAGTGGGAGGAGGGATCAATGAATTGAGTGATGTGGATCGTTTGCTGAATGCCGGTGCCGATAAAATATCTATAAACTCTTCTGCCATTCGTAATCCGCAATTGATTGATGATATAGCAAAGCACTTCGGTTCGCAGGTTTGCGTGCTTGCCGTAGATGCTAAGATGACTGAAAATGGTTGGAAATGTTACCTGAATGGCGGCCGTATAGAAACTGATAAAGAATTGCTGACATGGACCAAAGAGGCTCAGGAACGGGGTGCCGGAGAGATACTTTTTACCAGCATGAATCATGATGGTGTGAAGACCGGATATGCCAATGAAGCACTTGCTTCGCTTGCCGGGCAACTTTCTATACCTATTATCGCTTCGGGAGGGGCCGGTACGATGGAACATTTCCGGGATGCTTTCACTCTTGGCAAAGCAGATGCTGCGCTGGCTGCCAGTGTTTTTCATTTCGGAGAAATCAAAATTCCCGATTTAAAATCGTATCTTTGCAGCCAGGGAATTACTGTAAGAAGGGAGAATTGAGAGGGGAGAAGGGAGAAGTAATTTCAATCGTAAATCGTAAATCGTTAACGTACCTATGTGTTAAAAAATAGATAATGGTCATGACCGTAGGGAATAAATTGTAAATAAAATGTTGGATTTTGATAAAATGAATGGGCTTGTTCCCGCTATCATACAAGACAATGACACTCGTAAGGTGCTGATGCTTGGTTTTATGAATAAGGAAGCTTATGACAAGACAGTAGAGACCGGGAAAGTAACTTTTTTCAGCCGTACCAAGAATCGTCTCTGGACCAAAGGAGAGGAGAGCGGTAATTTCCTGAATGTGGTTTCTATCAAAGCCGATTGTGACAATGACACACTGTTGATTCAGGTTAATCCGGTTGGCCCTGTATGTCATACAGGTACAGATACTTGTTGGGGCGAAAAGAATGAAGAACCTGTAATGTTTCTCAAACTGCTGCAGGATTTCATTGATAAGCGTCACGAAGAGATGCCGGAGAAATCTTATACTACCAGCCTTTTTGAATCGGGTATCAATAAGATAGCTCAAAAGGTGGGCGAAGAGGCGGTAGAAACAGTTATAGAAGCTACTAATGGAACCAATGAACGGTTGATTTACGAAGGATCCGATTTGATATATCACCTCATCGTGCTGCTAACTTCTAAAGGCTATCGCATCGAAGACCTGGCACGCGAATTGCAGGTAAGACATAGCGCCTCATGGAAGAAGCACTGATTACATATAACAATGTAGAGATACATCAGCAAGAACTTTGCGTGCTGAGTGACGTTACGTTACAGTTGCACAAAGGTGAGTTTGTATATCTGATAGGCAAGGTAGGGTCGGGAAAAACGAGCCTGCTCAAAACCTTCTATGGTGAACTCGATATCGCTGATGGTGAAGCGGAAGTGCTGGGATATAATATGAAAACGATCAAACGTAAGTACATCCCACAGCTGAGGCGTAAACTTGGTATTGTCTTTCAGGACTTCCAGTTGCTGACAGATCGTACCGTATATAACAATCTTGAGTTTGTGCTTCGTGCTACCGGCTGGAAGAATAAACAGGAGATAAAGGAGCGTATTGAAGAAGTATTGCAGTTGGTAGGCATGAGCAACAAAGGTTACAAGTTGCCTAACGAACTCTCCGGAGGTGAGCAACAGCGTATTGTTATTGCACGTGCCGTACTAAATTCACCTGCTATTATTCTGGCAGACGAACCTACAGGAAACTTGGATGTGGAAACAGGAAAGGCCATTGTGGAATTGTTGCATAGTATTTGCGAATCGGGTTCATCTGTAGTGATGACTACCCATAATCTGCAATTATTGCGCGAATATCCCGGACGTGTATACCGGTGTTCGGAGCATCATATCAATGATGTGACGGATGAATTTACAGAGAAAAATAATTAATATACATACTAATTTTAATACAGTAACGAAAATGAAAGTTTTAAAGTTTGGAGGAACTTCCGTAGGCTCTGCACAGCGGATGAAGGAAGTAGCCAAATTGATTACCGATGGTGAAAAAAAGATTGTTGTTCTTTCGGCTATGTCGGGTACAACAAACACATTGGTGGAGATTTCCGACTATCTGTACAAGAAGAATCCGGAAGGTGCCAACGAGATTATCAATAAGCTGGAATCTAAATATAAACAGCACGTTGATGAACTTTATGCTACCCCGGAATATAAACAGAAAGCTCTGGAAGTTGTCAAATCTCATTTCGACTACATTCGTTCGTATACGAAGGATCTCTTCACATTGTTCGAAGAGAAAGTAGTGCTGGCACAAGGCGAGCTGATTTCTACCGCCATGGTAAACTTCTATTTGCAGGAGTGTGGCGTGAAGTCTGTACTGCTTCCGGCTTTAGAATTCATGCGTACTGACAAAAACGCAGAGCCCGATCCTATCTATATCAAGGAGAAATTGCTGGCACAGTTGGAACTCTATCCGGATGCAGAGATCTATATTACACAGGGTTTCATTTGTCGTAATGCCTATGGGGAGATTGACAACCTGCAACGCGGCGGTAGCGACTATACTGCTTCTTTGATTGGTGCGGCTATCAATGCTTCTGAAATACAGATTTGGACAGATATCGATGGGATGCATAACAATGATCCGCGTATCGTGGACAAGACTTCTCCGGTGCGTCAGTTGCATTTTGAGGAGGCTGCTGAGTTGGCTTACTTTGGTGCCAAGATTCTTCATCCTACCTGTATTCAGCCAGCCAAGTATGCCAATATTCCGGTACGTCTGCTTAATACTATGGCTCCTGATGCTCCAGGTACATTGATCTCTAACGATACGGAGAAAGGAAAAATCAAAGCGGTAGCTGCTAAAGAGAATATTACTGCTATCAAGATTAAATCCAGCCGTATGTTACTGGCTCACGGATTCTTGCGTAAAGTATTTGAAATCTTTGAAAGCTATCAGACGTCTATTGATATGATCTGTACTTCAGAGGTGGGTGTGTCTGTTACCGTAGATAATACCAAGCATCTGAACGAGATACTGGACGACTTGAAGAAATATGGTACGGTAACGGTTGATAGAGACATGTGTATCATTTGTGTGGTAGGAGACCTTGAATGGGAAAATGTAGGCTTTGAAGCCAAGGCACTTGATGCGATGCGTGATATTCCGGTACGTATGATTTCCTTCGGTGGTAGTAATTACAACATTTCTTTTCTTATCCGTGAGTGCGATAAGAAGGTAGCGTTACAATCGTTGAGTGATATGCTGTTCAACGGAAAATAATAATCACATATCTACTATAAGAAGGCACAGAGGACACAGAGTATTAAAAGAAATTCAAACTCTGTGCCCTCTGTCCTCTCTGTGGTAGACCTAAAACAAAGTATCTTTTATGAAAGGAATATTCCCTATTGATAAATTTCGTGAGTTGCGTACCCCTTTTTATTATTATGATACAAAAGTGCTGCGTGACACACTGACTGCTATCAATAAAGAAGTAGCCCGTTATGAACATTTCGACGTACATTATGCTGTGAAAGCAAATGCAAACCCGAAGGTGCTCACCATCATTCGTGAGAGTGGATTGGGTGCCGATTGTGTCAGTGGGGGCGAAATACGTGCAGCTATTAAAGCTGGTTTCCCTGCACAGAAGATTGTATTTGCCGGTGTGGGTAAAGCCGATTGGGAGATTGAACTTGGATTGGATTATGATATTTTCTGTTTTAACGTAGAATCTATCCCCGAGCTGGAGATTATTAACGAACTGGCTGCTGCCAAAGGAAAAGTGGCAAATGTTGCTTTTCGTATCAATCCCAATGTAGGTGCACATACCCATGCAAATATCACTACCGGACTTGCTGAGAATAAGTTTGGTATCAGTATGGAAGATATGGACAAAGTGATAGATGTGGCTTTGGGGATGAAGCATATCAACTTTATCGGTCTGCACTTTCATATTGGTTCGCAGATACTCGATATGGGTGATTTTATTGCTCTTTGTAATCGGGTAAACGAATTGCAGAATAAACTTGAGGCACGTCAGATTTTTGTAAAGCATATTAATGTGGGTGGTGGACTCGGTATTGATTACGATCATCCCAATCGTCAGTCAATTCCTGATTTCAAGGCTTATTTTGCTACCTATGCGGGTCAGTTGAAGTTGCGTCCGCATCAGACATTGCATTTTGAACTGGGACGTGCAGTAGTGGGGCAGTGTGGTACGCTTGTTTCTAAGGTGTTGTATGTGAAGCAGGGCACCAATAAGAAATTTGCTATTCTCGATGCCGGAATGACGGACTTGATTCGTCCGGCACTTTATCAGGCACATCACAAGATGGAGAATCTTACTTCTGATGAGGCGATGCAGACTTATGATGTAGTAGGTCCTATTTGTGAATCGTCCGATGTTTTCGGTAAAGCGATCGATTTGAATAAAGTGAAACGTGGTGACCTGATTGCGCTCCGTTCTGCGGGTGCATATGGCGAAATTATGGCTTCATCCTATAATTGTCGTGAACTGCCGAAAGGGTATACATCGGATGAATTAGTATGAAAAATTAAATTTGTTTAGAACAAATAAGAAGCGTCAATTGTTTTTATATAAAATGGATTCTGATTTTACAGGTAGTGATTTACCGATGTTTATATTTCTTGTGAAATCAAAGTAAAAAGTTTAATTCACTAATATATAATTATTATGATGACAGAGAAATTACAGAAAGTTCTGAATGAGCAAGTTACAGCAGAGATGTGGTCTGCTAACCTTTATTTATCTATGTCTTTCCATCTTGAAAGAGAAGGGTATACCGGTTTTGCTTCCTGGTTGAAAAAGCAATCACAGGAAGAGATGGAGCATGCTTATGCTATTGCCGGTTATATCATAAAACGTGGTGGTATAGCAAAAGTAGACAAAATCGATGTGGTACCTACCGGATGGGGTACGCCATTGGAAGTTTTTGAGCATGTATATGAACATGAATGCCATGTTTCTAAAATGATTGACGGCCTGGTAGCCATTGCTTCTTCCGAAAAAGACAATGCAACACAGGATTTCCTTTGGGGCTTTGTTCGTGAGCAGGTAGAAGAAGAAGCTACTGCTATGGAGATTGTAGATAAGTTGAAACGTGCAGGTGATGCAGGTGTCTTCTTTATTGATGCTCAGTTGGGTAAACGCTGATCGAACTATTCTTTTTACATAAAAAAGGTCCCGGGCAATTTGTTCGGGACTTTTTTTATGTGAGAAAAATGGCTGTCTGTTACTCAGTATTTTCTTTGTATATGAATAATAAGATTTTTTTTAAGAAGGTCCTTTCTTCTTGCGAAATTTATTTATCTTTGTCGCAATTATCATAAAGAAGATAAAAGATCGTTTATCTTTTTTATAAAGTGAAAAGCATGAACAAAATAATACTTCTAATTTGCTGTTTATTCTGCTATACAGTGGGTTATGCTCAGGTCACTACGTCTTCAATGAGTGGTCTTGTATCAGATGAAAATAAAGAACCGTTACCCGGTGCTGTTGTTATGGCTGTTCATGAACCTTCGGGAACCCATTATGGGACTATCACTAATCTTCAGGGAAATTATCAGTTGCAGGGGATGCGTATCGGCGGACCTTACCGGATTGAGATATCTTATGTGGGTCATCGCAGAGCTGTATTTACTGATATCTATTTAAGGTTGGCTGAGAATTATTCATGTAATGCTATGTTGAGTTCGTCGACAGAGCTGGATGAAGTGGTAGTGATAGGAATGTCTTCAAAGTTTGCCGGTGAGAAAACTGGTGCTTCCACACATATAACTATTGAGGATATCAATCGGTTGCCAACCATTAACCGTAGTTTGAGTGATATAACAAAGCTATCACCTTATGCCAATGGCAGTGGCTTTGGAGGACGGGATCAGCGAATGAATAATTATAGTATTGATGGAGCAAACTTTAATAATAGTATGGGACTGGATGGAGCTGTCTTACCGGGTGGCGGTAATCCGATTTCCATAGATGCACTGGATGAAATTCAGGTGAGTATTGCTCCTTATGATGTGCGGCAGACTAACTTTATCGGAGCATCTGTTAATGCGGTGACCAAGAGTGGTACGAATCAGTTTCGTGGTTCCGGATATATGTATGTTAAGAACGAGAATCTCCGTGGAAATAAAGTGGACGGGGAAGATTTGGGTGAACGTTCGGAAGAGCGGCGTAATATTTATGGTTTTACTTTGGGAGGGCCAATCGTGAAGAACCGGCTTTTCTTTTTTATCAATGGAGAGTATGAGAATGAACCGAAGCCGATGCATAAATGGAAACTTTCTGTTGATGGGAGAGAAGACGTAGAACATTTGATATCTCGTGTTACCGATGCGGACATGCATCGCTTTTCCAATGATCTGAAAACAATGTATGGCTATGATACAGGTTCATGGACGGACTTTAGCGGAGGAACAAATACTTACCGTGCAATGGCGCGTATGGACTGGAATATTTCAGAACGCCATAAACTCATGGTACGTTATAACTATACTTCTCAGCAGAAAGATAATAATGTAGTGGGCGCAGCTTTAAATATCAATGGGGCTCCGGTGAGCCGTTACTCTATGACCTTCCGAAATTCGACCTGGAAGCAGTCGAATAATGTGAACTCTTTGACAGCTGAATTGAATAGCCGATTGGGGATGATGATGAATAATAAACTATTGGTAAGCTTTACTTTTAATGATGGTAACAAACGTGAATGTAACGGAGACTTCCCGACAGTAGATATTATGAAACCCGATGAAGGAGGGACAAACCGTGCTTTCATGAATGCCGGTTATGACCAGCATGCATGGAGAAATGGCATTACAGAAAAAGTATGGGCTATTACCGATCATTTTTCCGTGCAGATAGGAGCCCATAACTTGGGTACGGGATTTAGCTTTGAATCACAAGATGTATCCAACTGCTACATGCGTTATGGAGCGGGATATTACCGGTATGCCAGCTATGATGACTTTGTCAACCGGATGGCTCCGGTTGCTTTTGCAATGACCTATTCACTGACAGGAGAAGACCGTGCATTATCGCCTGTACATTACAATCAGTTTTCGGTATATGCACAGGATGATTACAATGTATCTTCCCGTCTGAAACTTGTGTATGGTGTTCGTATGGATATTCCTTTCTATGTAAATAAGCGATATGAGAATCCTTCTATTACCGGATACGATTTTAACGGAAAGACGCTGAGTACCGGTAGTTGGCCTAAAGCCACTCCGCTTATTTCTCCGAGAGTGGGTATTAATTATGATTTGTTAGGTGATAGCCGGCTCAAACTGCGTGGAGGTACGGGGCTTTTTACCGGTCGGTTTCCTTTAATATTTCTTTCAAAGATGCAGGAAGGAAGTGGTATGCTGCAAACAACCGTTTCGACAACCACTGTGGGAGATCCTTTGCTTGCTGCTCTGGCCGGAGGCATACGAATGCCGCAACAAGTGTTACAGGAAGTAGCTCCTCAATTTCCCGATCGTTTCCCGACAGAACCCGGAGCTGTAAACAATATTATTACAATCGACCGTAATTTCAAGACTCCTCAGGTATGGAAAACATCAATGGCCCTGGACTGTCAGTTGCCATTACCCTTTAAGACAGATATGACTCTGGAAGGAACTTTCATCAAAGATATCAATGCTATCCTACAGCAGAATGTTAATGTGATAGCTCCGGATGATCCGAAGATGTCTACTTTTTCAGGTCCCGACAAACGTTATCTTTATCCGGGGAATAATGAGAAATACATTCATCCGGAAATTACGGATGCTATGCTGATGACGAATACGAATAAAGGATATAGTTATAACCTGAGTGCTGCATTGCATATGATGCCGGTAAAAGGATTGAATCTGATGGCATCCTATACTTATACTTGCTCGCGCACACTTTCTAATAATCAGAGTAATCAGATAGATGGGGCCTGGAAACAGGAACCTTCTGTGCAAGGAGCCAACTACCTGACTTTGCATAATGCCTCCTATCTGTATTCTCCTCACCGGTTGATAGCAGAAGCATCGTATGCTATACGGTATGCAGATAATTACGCAACGTCTGTTTCTCTTTTCTATACCGGACAGCGTGAAGGTTCTTATTCTTATCTGTACGATAATGATATGAATAACGATGGCTATATTTTTGACTTGATGTATATTCCGTCCGGCTCAATGGAACTGAACTTCCAAGACCAGAAAGTAGGAGATCGCATCTTCACAGCCGCAGAGCAACGGGATGCTTTCTGGGCTTTTGTAAATCAGGATCCTTATCTTAAAAAACATAAAGGAGAATATGCCGAAACGAATGGGGCCTTTTTGCCTTGGGTCAATCGTATTGATTTACGTCTCACACAGGATTTTCGGGTAAAAGCCGGGAAGACAATGAATACTTTACAGTTTAGTGTAGATATCATGAATATTGGTAATTTGTTGAATAGTTCTTGGGGAGTGTCAAAGAGTGTCAGAACTAATAAGTTGTTGAACTTTAAGGGAGTAAATGCTACAAACGAGCCGGTTTATACTATGGTGACGCAGACGAATGACGGGATAGTTACACTACCTTCAGAAACGTTTATGCCCAATCGTTTGTCTGGTAATTGCTGGCAGCTTCAGTTTGGTATACGTTATATCTTTAATTAGTAAAAAACACATGTATAAGAAAATTCTTAAACTTACATATCTGCTTTTTTTGCTGTTATCTGTTACTGGCTGTTCAGAAAAGGAGGTGCGTCGTATACTGGTTATTCATTCTTATGAGTTCAGTTATGCTGCCTATCCTGACTTTAACCGGTTGATAGAGGAAGATTTTAATAAATTAGGCATTGATCCGGATATAAGGACGCTCTATCTGGATTGTGAAAGCTATCAGGAGCAACCGGAACTGGAGAGAATGAGACGGTTACTTAATTCTTTAAAG
The DNA here is from genome assembly GCF_964240755.1 of Bacteroides sp. HPS0048. Taxonomy (NCBI): domain Bacteria; kingdom Pseudomonadati; phylum Bacteroidota; class Bacteroidia; order Bacteroidales; family Bacteroidaceae; genus Bacteroides; species Bacteroides sp. HPS0048. The sequence goes on from NZ_CAXSVC010000010.1 coordinate 137,827, forward strand.
GACTGGAAGCCGGAGGTGATTTTGGTGAATGAGGATCAGGCTACCTATTCATTGCTGAAATGTGGACACCCTTTGGCAAAGCAGGTTCCGATAGTGTTTGCCGGTGTTAATTATCCGAATTGGGAATTGATAAAACAATATCCTAACGTGACCGGATTTCATGATAAGATAGATTACAGGACAAATTTTCATGTAGCGAAAGAATTGTTTGGAGAAAATGTGCGTCCTTTTGCAATATTGGATAAAACGTTTCTCGACAGGGCTATACAAGATGATATGAAGGAGCAGTTGAAAGACGAAAAGGTAACGGGCGTGGTTCATCCTGAATATAGCAGTGCAGAGAGAGATTCATTAGTAAAGAAAGAAGGTTATATACCTTTCAATACAATGGCTGCGCGAGGTAATAATGCCTATGGAGGTGCACTTATTTGGAGTCTTAGCAAATATGTTCCCAATGGATGTTATATACAGTTGAAGCGCGACTTTACGACGGTCAATATGGGAAATGTTTCAGCCAGCCCCGGGATGACGGTAATCAATGAAGCATTCGGATATGGTGAGAGGTTGCTGGGAGGATATATCACTCCGATAACTATACAAGCAGGTGAGGAAGTAAAGGTTGCTGTTCGTATTCTTGAAGGAACTTCCCCGGCAGATATACCTGTATGCGAGAGTAAGAAAGAGTTTTTGGTAGACTGGCAGGTACTGAAGCAATTGCAGTGGGATAAGAAAAGGATTCCGGAGAAGTATCATTTTATCAATATGCCTTTTAAAGAACAGTATAGGGGTATCTGGATCACATTAATGGTGCTTATTTTCATATTGCTGTTTAGTATATTCAGCTTGTTGATGTTTCTTTATCTGCGTGAGCAGAAGAGAAAGAAAATGGCTCTTTATGCCTTAGCAGACGAGAAGGAAACACTGGCACTGTCTATTGAGGGTGGGAATACATATGCCTGGAAATTGCAGGATGAATGTATTGTACTTGAAAATGCTTTCTGGAAATCGATAAATGAAGTCCCCCGGAAGTTGACAATCGATGAATTGGAGAGTTATGTTCATCCCGATCAGCGTAATCGGTTTGAGTTGAACCGCGAGAATCTGCCATTGGCCAAAAAGAAAATAGTACAGTTAAAATGTGATTTTGATGGGCAGGGGTACCAGTGGTGGGAATTTCGTTATACAACTTCCCATTCAGCCTCCGGGCAAGCTAAGACTGCCGGTTTATTATTAAATATTCAATCCATTAAAGATCGCGAACAGGAATTGGACGATGCGCGTCGTCTGGCTGAAAAGGCAGAACTTAAACAGTCATTTCTGGCAAATATGAGTCATGAGATACGTACTCCTCTCAATGCAATTGTCGGTTTTGCAAATATTCTGGCTATGGATGATGAATTGGAAGAATCAGATAAAATGGAATATATAGACACCATCAACCGGAATAGTGAACTGTTATTGAAGCTTATTAATGATATTCTTGAACTGTCACGTATTGAGTCGGGGAATATGACTTTTCAAATGAGCAAATGCCAGGTGTCGGAATTGGTTAATAAGGTTTATACGACTCATAAGGTATTGATTCCTGCTCAATTGGATTTTATTGAAGAGGTGGATGATATTCCGATAGAAATAGAAGTAGATCAGGATCGTTTGACACAAGTGTTGACTAACTTTCTGAACAATGCGTCCAAATTCACAAAAGAAGGATATATTAAATTGGGTTATTGCTATGTACCCGAAGAAAGTCAGGTACGTATCTATGTGGAGGATACCGGTATTGGTATTCCTATAGAAGAACAACGTATTATTTTCAGCCGCTTCTACAAACAGGATGAATTTGCACAGGGGACAGGACTTGGGCTATCCATTTGTCAATTGATTGTCGAGAAATCCGGCGGGAGTATTGAACTTTGGTCCGAACCGTCTAAGGGAAGTCGGTTTACAGTGATACTTCCCTGCCACGTTGTATCTTAAATCGTGATTTCTAAAACCGCTACCGGTTCATACTTTGGTCAATTTATCTTTTTCTCCATTGTGCTCAGATAGATCTCCAGTGAACGGGTAGATATTTGTATCTCCCGGAAAGAAACTCCCAATGAAGCTATCAGCAAGAGTAGTGCCAGTCCGAACACATAGGCAGATAGTAACTGCAGTCCGATATAGATAAGAAACATGCTGACAACGCAAAAGAACAGACTTGCAATGCCCAGCCCTTGCATAGTACGGGTCAGGTTGAGTCGTTTGCGTAGATTCTCTATTTGTGCAACGGTGATGTCAGTAGGATTTTCCATATAACGATCACGCAATTGACGTACCAACTGGGCATACGACAGAAAACGATTCGTGTATGCTAATAGGATAAGTGAAACTGCCGAAAAGAGTAGGGCAGGCGTTGTGAGTGTAAGTTCTTCCATAATGTATTTTGATAGTAGTAAGTAGTAAGTAGTCAAGTAGTAAGTAGAAGATAGTGATTGAGTGTATGATCGCAGAAACGGGGCTATCGTCTACTTACTACTCAACTACTTACTACTTGACTACTCTTAATTACTTATTTAAAGATCATTTCAGCACCCCAAGTTCTTTGCCTACTTTGATGAAGGCATTGATACACTTGTCCAGGTGTTCTTTGTCATGTCCGGCAGAAATTTGTACGCGAATGCGTGCCTGTTCTTTCGGAACTACCGGATAGTAGAACCCTGTCACATAGATACCCTCCTCGAGCATGCGGGCAGCATAGTCCTGAGAAAGTTTGGCATCATACAGCATAACGGCACAGATTGCACTCTGCGTCGGTTTTATATCAAATCCGGCAGCCATCATTTTGTCGCGGAAGTAGTTGACGTTCTCTACCAGCTTATCGTGCAGTGCATTACTCTCTTTCAGCATTTTGAATACTTCAAGGCTTGCACCGATAATGCCCGGAGCCAATGAGTTAGAGAACAGATAGGGGCGGCTGCGTTGGCGCAACAGGTCGATAATCTCCTTACGTCCAGTGGTAAATCCACCCAGTGCACCACCAAAAGCTTTGCCTAATGTACCGGTATAAATGTCCACACGTCCGTAGGTCTTGTACAGTTCACTTACACCGTGACCGGTTGCACCTACCACGCCGGCTGAGTGAGATTCATCTACCATAACCAGTGCGTCGTATTTCTCGGCGAGATCACAGATCTTATCCATAGGGGCCACATTGCCATCCATTGAGAACACACCGTCTGTCACTATAATGCGGAACCGTTGTGCCTGAGCTTCCTGAAGACACTTTTCCAGTTCCTCCATATTAGCATTGGCATAGCGATAACGTTTAGCTTTACAGAGGCGTACACCGTCTATAATAGAAGCATGATTCAGTGAATCCGAAATGATGGCGTCCTCTTCTGTGAATAATGGTTCGAAAACACCGCCGTTGGCATCAAAACAAGCGGCATATAAGATTGTATCTTCTGTCTGGAAATAGTCAGAGATTGCAGCTTCCAGTTCTTTGTGAATATCCTGGGTTCCGCAGATAAAACGGACGGATGACATACCATATCCGCGGCGGTCCATCATCTTCTTTGCTCCCTCTATCAGACGGGGATTATTGGAGAGTCCCAGATAGTTATTAGCACAAAAGTTCAATACTTCTTTTCCTTTTACAGTGATCGCTGCTTGTTGTGCACTTTCAATGAGTCGTTCTTCTTTATAGAGTCCGGCTTCTTTAATTTCAGCAAGTGTATTGCTGAGGTGTTCTTTCATTTTACCGTACATAGCGTTTGGAGTTTTAGTTTCTATGCAAAGGACATTATTTTTCTCCAAATTACAATGACTATTTGCTATAAAAGTGAAAAAAAAGTGCTTACTTTGCGCACCATTTAGCTTAATATACTCTATAAGTTGGAAGAATGAAAAATATTTTGGTAATTGGAGCTACCGGACAGATTGGTTCGGAGCTCACGATGGAACTGCGTAATCGCTATGGAAATGAGAACGTTGTAGCCGGATATATTCCCGGTGCAGAACCTAAAGGAGAATTGAAAGAATCGGGTCCCGCGGCAGTAGTTGATGTAACGAACGCCGAAATGATTGAGTCCGTAGTAAAAGAATATAATATTGACACAATATACAACCTTGCGGCCTTGTTGTCTGTTGTAGCTGAATCTAAACCAAAGCTTGCCTGGAAAATAGGTATCGATGGTTTGTGGAATGTACTTGAAACAGCTCGTATCCATGGATGTGCCGTGTTTACACCGAGTTCTATCGGTTCGTTCGGAGCAGATACGCCACACACGAAAACGCCACAGGACACCATTCAGCGTCCACGTACGATGTATGGCATTTCCAAAGTGACCACTGAGTTATTGAGTGACTATTACCATAATAAATACGGAGTAGATACCCGTGCTGTTCGTTTCCCTGGAATTATTTCCAATGTGACCCCTCCGGGGGGAGGAACAACGGATTATGCTGTTGATATATATTATTCTGCCGTGAAGGGTGAAACTTTTGTATGTCCCATCGCCAAAGGTACGTTGATGGATATGATGTATATGCCGGATGCTTTGAATGCTGCTATCTCGCTGATGGAGGCTGATCCGGAGAAACTGGTTCACCGTAATGCTTTCAATATTGCTTCCATGAGTTTTGATCCGGAGGCAATTTACGAAGCTATTCGTAAGCATGTGCCCGATTTCAAAATGATCTATCAGGTAGATCCTTTGAAACAGCGTATTGCCGATAGCTGGCCTGATAGCTTGGATGATACCTGCGCTCGTGAAGAGTGGGGATGGAAACCGGCTTATGATTTGGAAAGTATGACGGTGGATATGCTTGAGAAATTAAGAGCTAAACTGAAATAATGAAAAAACTTATTGCGGGGGCTGTTGTCCTCGCTCTTCTTGCTTCCTGTGGAAATAAGAGGGCGAATCTTGACCCCTTCGCATCACTTACAAATGAGGTGGATTCGGCTCTTCACAGAGCCGATACGCTCCACCAGTCGAAGCCATCAGAGGAACCGAAGCCGATAGAGGCTGACGAATCATTCGATGACTTTATTTATAATTTTGCTTCCGATGACGAGTTGCAACAGCAGCGCGTAAAGTTTCCGTTGGCTTATTATAACGGAGATGAACCTTCAAAAATTGAAAAGAAGTACTGGAAACATGATGATCTGTTTACGAAGCAGAGTTATTACACTTTACTTTTTGATAGCGAGGAAGATATGGACCTGGTAGGGGATACTGCGCTCACTTCCGTGCAGGTAGAGTGGATCTTTATTCGTACTCATATGGTGAAGAAATATTACTTCGAGCGGGTGAAGGGGGCATGGATGCTGGAAGCTATCAATCTGCGTCCTGTAGAGAAAGGGGATACTGAGGATTTTGTAGAGTTCTTCGGACGTTTTGCAACGGATAGTCTTTTTCAATGTCGCCGTGTACGTCAACCTTTGATGTTTGTAACTACCGATCCGGACGATGACTTCTCTGTTTTGGAAACAACACTTGATCTTAACCAGTGGTTTGCCTTCAAACCGACATTACCTGCCGATCGGTTGTCGAATATTAATTACGGACAAAAGAATACTGATAATTCTTCCACCAAGGTTCTCGCCTTGAAGGGGATAGGAAATGGACTTTCTAATATTCTCTATTTCAAAAGGAAAGAAAATAGTGGAGAGTGGGAGTTGTATAAGTTTGAGGATGTAAGTATTTGAGTGCTTCCCGTACAGGGAGGTGCGACAGGCGATGCTACATCGCCAAAACGTAGATGAACGTAGTTTTTCGCAAAGGGAAACAAATAGATGGTAAATAACTACAGTCTTTTAATCCGCGTTCCATCAGATAGATACTACTCTGTGGAACTCTGTGTTACTCTGTGGTGAATTTCCCTTATTTCTGATCCGTTTATGCTAAATGTTGTCTGCCATTACTATCCATCCCTTTCTCCGGTATTGATAAAGCCCCCTCTCGTAGAGTAACGTATGAAGCCTCGGTGTGTAACGTTGTTTTAGATGTACATGTAAAGCAGTACGACATGTGCATGTGGGACAGTACGACATGCACATCTCATGCAGCTTTACATGTACATGTAAAACAAGACTGCGCACCGGGAAAAGGAATGTTCCTTTCTAAGAAAACCAAAGTACAACACCGTATAACGGTAATGATGCCGTTTAGGGATACTTCCGGCACAGAAAAATATGCCATAATCTTTGTTACTAATCAGATTTGCATCAAACTGCCGTAGAAAACACAAAGCTATTTAGTCCCTTTCCATCAGTTTTGAACTTAATATTTTGTGTGGTTATTCTGTCTTTCTTTTGTATCAAGGCAAAAGAAAGAATAATTTCATTAATTTTGCGGCACAACAGATAAGAGGAATATTCTGACCAGTCAGTATATTCTTTTATTATATTGAATAATCGGTTAAATTATGAAACAAGAAAATTGCTCTCTTTTATCTCACAATACATTTGGCATTGATGTGAAAGCCGCCTGTTTATTGGAATATTCTTCTGTGGATGAACTCCGTGAACTGATACTTCAGGGGCTGATTGTTAAACCCTATTTACATATTGGTGGTGGAAGTAATTTGCTTTTTACCAAAGATTATCCGGGTACAATTCTTCATTCCCTCATTGATGGACTGGAAATTCTCGATGAGAATGAGCAGGAAGTACGGGTACGGGTAGGTGCCGGTGTACAGTGGGATGATTTTGTTGCCGAATGTGTTTCCAGGGGATGGTATGGAGCCGAAAATCTTTCATTGATTCCCGGTGAAGTGGGGGCAAGTGCTGTGCAGAATATCGGGGCTTATGGTGTAGAGGTAAAAGACCTGATTACGGCTGTGGTGACAATGAACATAGAAGGGGAGCAGCGTGTTTATAGCGTAGATGAATGCCAGTATGCTTATCGTAATAGTATCTTTAAGCGTGCGGAAATGAAAGATGTTTTCGTTACTCATGTATGTTTCTGTCTGAGTAAACAAGAGCATTATACATTGGACTATGGCACAATTCGTCAGGAGTTGGAGAAGTATCCGGTGGTGACATTGCCAACAGTACGCCGTGTGATTATCGATATTCGTAAGAGTAAATTGCCCGATCCGAAAGTAATGGGTAATGCCGGTAGCTTCTTTATGAATCCTATTGTTCCCCGAAAGCAATTTGAAGCTTTGCAACAGGAATATCCGCGTATGCCATTCTATGAATTGGCAGACGGAAGGGTGAAAATTCCTGCCGGATGGATGATAGACCAGTGTGGCTGGAAGGGAAAGGCATTAGGGCCGGCTGCTGTACATGACCGGCAAGCATTGGTGTTAGTGAATTGTGGCGGTGCGAAAGGTAGTGACATTATTGCGCTTTCAGATGCGGTACGGGCTTCCGTACGCGAAAAGTTCGGGATTGACATTCATCCGGAAGTAAACTTTGTTTAATGAATTATGCTATGCAGCTCATAGTTCATTAATCATAAATTATAACTCATGAAGATAACAATATTAGGAAGCGGTACTTCTACAGGAGTGCCTGAGATAGGTTGTACTTGTCCTGTCTGCACTTCTTCTGATCCTCGTGATCACCGACTGCGTGCTTCTGCTCTTATTGAAACAGACGATACGCGTATACTTATTGATTGTGGCCCGGATTTCCGGACTCAGGTGCTCGGACTTCCCTTTAAGAAGATAGATGGAGTACTTATCACTCACGAACATTACGATCATGTAGGTGGTTTGGATGATTTGCGGCCTTTTTGCCGTTTTGGTGAAGTACCTATTTATGCTGAGCCACATACGGCGGAACGTCTGCGTACCCGTATGCCTTACTGTTTTGTGGATCATAGTTATCCCGGAGTTCCCAATATTCCGTTGCAGGAGATTGAAGAAAATCGTACTTTCTTGATTAATCATATCCCGATAACCCCTTTGCGTGTAATGCACGGCAGGCTTCCTATTCTGGGGTATCGCATTGGGAATATAGGGTATATTACTGATATGCTGACAATGCCTGATGTATCTTATGAACAATTACGCCAGCTTGATGTTCTGGTGGTAAATGCGCTGCGGATTGCTCCTCATCCAACGCATCAGAACCTGGCAGAAGCCCTTGACACTGCGCGGAGGATTGGAGCTAAAGAAACTTATTTCATTCATATGAGCCATCACATCGGGCTTCAGGCGGAAGTTGAGAGACAACTGCCTCCTCATGTGTACTTTGCATCGGATGGATTAGAAATATTTTCGCAAAAGTTTTGATTCTTTAACGGAAATCCTTATTTTTGCCTGCAGTCGGTAAAAGAAGCAATATTATGAAACTTCGTACCTTCGTCAAAATAGCAATTACCACTTCTGTTGCGCTTTTGTGTACAGGTTTTGTTGTGTTCTCATTTTTCAAGTTGTCGGCAGCAGAAAATAAGGAGGACTTTGAGCTTTATGCACTTGTGCCACCTACGGCAACGGTTGTTTTTGAGACAGATGACATGTGTGCCCTGGTGCAGGAAATTAATGAACTGAACTGTAGTCGGGATAATAATTATTTGTATATTTCTAAAATTTTCTCTTATCTTAAACTGCATCTTTATACGCTTCTCGAGGATACTCCGCATGGGTTGAGCAGGCAGATGAGCAAAATGTTACTTAGTTTTCATGAACCGGATAACGATCGTAATCAGGTGCTCTATTGTGCTCTTGGTTCGGGAGATTATGAATTGGTGGAAAAATTCATCAAAAAATATTGTTCGAGTACATTCCCTTCTAAATTGTTTGATTATAAAGGAGAAGAAATACGTATCTATCCCTTGCCGGGCGATGATTTTCTGGCTTGTTATGTTACTTCCGGTTTTTTGGCTGTCAGTTATCAGAAGAAATTGATAGAGCAGGTGATTGATGCCCGTTTGTCAGGTAAGTCGTTGCTCAAAGATGATTCTTTTTCTAAGATACATGCGGCTAAAAAAAGTAATGTGGCTGCCACGATTTATGCCCGGATGGAATCACTGGATATGGGTAAAATGACTGATGGTATCCGTTCGCATACGGATCTTGGCGGCTGGACAGAGTTTGATATGAAGCTCAATGGAGATGCTATTTATTTCTCGGGTATCAGCCACGATACGGATACATGTCTGACGTTCATGAACATGTTGCGCCAGCAACAGCCACTGGAAGGTTTTCCGGGGGCTATTCTTCCGGTGTCCACTTTCTTTTTCAGTCAGCGCTCGGTAAGTGACTTACAGGCAATGTTTGATTTTACAAGCGGGCAGGAGTATGCTACAGCCACTTATTCCGATTATATCAGTGCGCGTGATGAGGCATTATTGTTTTATCTGAAAGAGAATGGTAAGCATGATATAATGACTTGCCTTTTTCACCGTAATGACACTCTTGCTTTTCCGGCTGCCGTAGCAAGTCTGCCTGTTGATGATATGGTGCAGGCCGAACGAATGCTGAAATCGCTGATAGATAATACTCCAAAGGAGGAAGATGCTCCTTCTGTGCCTCCTGTAACTTTTTGTTATACTCCCAACCGTGCATATACCCTTTATGTGCTCCCGCGTAACACATTGTTTGCCCAACTAACAGGTGTGACGCAACCTTCATTGTATGTTTATGCATGTTTGTATGATGGACGATTATTGTTAGCTCCCGATTCTGAGAGTCTTTCCTGCTATATAGGTCATTTGGATAAGAAAGAAGTGTTGGAAGAGTTGCCGGCATATCAGGAGAGTGTATCCGGTTTATCTGATGTGTATAATTTTATGCTTGTTGCCGATTTGGAGAATATGTTTGCTCAGCCTGAAAGTTACGTTCGGCTTGTTCCGGGTTTTTTCTTCCGTAATCCTGACTTTTTCCGTCATTTTGTTCTTTCCGCCCAATTTACGAGTATGGATGGGCAGATTTATCCGAATGTAGTTTTACAGTATAAAGGGGAATGATATAGAGAGGATTGGTTGCAATCGTGTTTGAACCAGGCAGGTCTATCCAAAAGCGATCTGAACCAGATATTTCTGTCTTTTTATGGGCTTAGGTATCATTGTGGAAGGGCGGTGGATAAGACACTTCACTGTGAAATGTAAAATATGCCCCTGTAACATAATATTAAGATTTCTAAGAAAAAGAAAATTTGAAGAAAATGCTTCAGTCAGAATGAAAGTCGGTTATATTTAGTCTAATTCCCGATTGCGCTATTCTTTGTGGAGGAAGAAGAGATGGGTTTGGAAAAAATGCACAAGTTACGCTAATCGGTGTACATCAGTATACCAGTATAAGCTGGACGTAAGCTTTATCACTATACCTGTTTGGCGTGGTTAGCGTAACCTGTGTTTTATGTTCTGTTTTCTTAAAATGGCAGATCATCCTTTGCGTCACCTGCAATAAACTCTGGCGCTGCTGTTGGAGCAGGAGGAGGAACTGGAGCTCCCGGAGCCATGGGTGCACCTGCTGCTATGCGTTCCACTTTCCATGCACGGATACTGTTGAACCAACGATCTTGCCATTGACGTGCATCGACGTCGAAGGATACGGTAAGCTCTTCGCCCATCTGGATATTGAACTGTTCTATTTTGTCAGCACCAAATACGTCAAAACACATTTTACGTGGGTACTGGTCGTGGTTTTCAATAACATATTCCTGCGATTTCCATTCGTTCCCAGTCTTAGAAACTCCGCCTCTGGGCTGGAGTATAGCGATAATTTTTCCTGTAAATTCCATTGCGATAAATTTAAATTCTGCGGCGAAGTTACAATTTTTTAGGGATATCTAAAGCACAACCCGGTGTTTTTTCTTTTGTTTTGTTGGTGCACCCCAATCTTTTTTTGTAACTTTGTGCATTGATAAAATTAAAAATTAAACATTCGGAAATATATGAAATTTATCGTTTCTAGTACTGCGCTTTTCAGCCATTTACAGGCTATTAGCCGTGTGATAAACTCAAAAAATGCGCTGCCTATTTTAGATTGTTTCCTCTTCGAACTGGAAGACGGAACGTTGTCTGTGACCGTTTCTGATAGTGAAACGACGATGGTAACCTCTGTCGAGGTCAACGAAAGTGATATGAATGGTCGCTTTGCAGTGGCTAGCAAGACATTGCTTGATGCTTTGAAGGAGATACCCGAACAGCCGTTAACGTTCGATATAAACACCGAAACTCTTGAAATTACTGTGCAGTATCAGAATGGAAAATACAGCCTTGTGGGGCAGAATGCCGATGAATTTCCTCAGTCTGCCACGTTGGGTGATAGTGCCGTTCGGGTAGAAATGAGTGCAGATATATTACTGGGTGGCATTAATCGCAGTGTATTTGCTACTGCTGATGATGAATTGCGACCTGTGATGAATGGTATTTATTTTGATATTACTACTGAAGATATCACAATGGTTGCTTCGGATGGTCATAAATTGGTACGTTGTAAAACACTCGCTGCCCGTGGTAATGAACGTGCAGCCTTTATTTTGCCAAAGAAACCTGCCACTTTGCTCAAGAATCTGCTGCCAAAAGAAAACGGTATGGTGGTGATTGAGTTTGACGAACGCAATGCTGTTTTCACACTCGAAAGTTATCGTATGGTATGTCGTCTTATCGAAGGCCGTTATCCTAACTATAACTCGGTAATTCCGCAGAATAATCCGCACAAGGTGACTGTAGACCGTCAGCAGTTGATAGGTGCTTTGCGTCGTGTGTCAATCTTCTCGTCACAGGCCAGTAGTTTGATAAAACTCCGTATCCAGGAGAACGAAATAGTAATTTCCGCACAGGATATTGATTTTTCTACTTCAGCAGAAGAAACTCAGGTATGCCAATATGCAGGTGCTCCGATGAGTATTGGTTTTAAATCAACGTTCCTGATTGATATTCTCAACAATATTTCGGCAGAAGAGGTTGTTATTGAATTGGCAGATCCATCGCGTGCCGGTGTGGTTGTTCCTGTAGAGCAGGAAGAGAACGAAGACCTGTTGATGTTGCTCATGCCGATGATGCTGAACGATTGATTCAGTTGAAAATTGAAAGTTGAGAGTTGAAAATTGCTATGCGGTATGATAGCGCAGCTAATTTTCAACTCTCAATTTTCAACTAAACAAGGGTTTTCGATTTTTAACAGATAAAGACTTTAAACAGAATATGAAATTAAACCTTAAGAATCCTATCGTTTTCTTCGATCTTGAAACGACGGGTACAAACATCAATGCAGACCGGATCGTAGAAATTTGTTATCTCAAGGTATATCCAAATGGAAATGAAGAGACTAAAACTATGCGTATTAATCCTGAGATGCATATTCCTGAAGCTTCTTCTGCCGTACATGGGATTTATGATGCAGATGTGGCAGATTGCCCTACTTTTAAGGAAGTAGCAAAAAATATAGCCAATGATATTGAAGGTTGCGATCTGGCAGGATTTAACTCTAATCGTTTTGATGTACCTGTGCTTGTAGAAGAGTTTTTACGTGCAGGAGTCGATATAGACATTAGTAAACGTAAGTTTGTAGATGTTCAGGTCATTTTCCATAAGATGGAACAGCGTACACTTTCTGCTGCCTATAAGTTTTATTGTGAGAAAAGCTTGGAAGATGCACATACTGCCGAGGCCGATACACGTGCAACCTATGAGGTCTTGAAAGCGCAACTTGACCGTTATTCGGAAGAATTACAGAATGACATTGCATTTCTGGCAGATTACTCCAGCTTCAACAAGAATGTAGATTTTGCCGGACGTATGGTGTATGATGATAACGGAGTAGAGGTTTTCAATTTCGGTAAGTATAAAGGTCAGTCCGTGACAGAAGTTTTGAAGAAAGATCCTGGATATTACAGCTGGATTCTGAATAGTGACTTTACACTCAATACCAAAGCGATGCTGACAAAAATCAGGCTGAGAGAAATGAGTAATATGAGTTATAAATTATGATTTATGGCATGCGATGTATAGCGCACTAACTAAGTTATAGTTCATTAATCAAAAATTACAAAGTTGAAAGGTAAAAAAATAATTCTTGGGATCACTGGTAGTATTGCTGCTTACAAAGCCTGTTATATCATTCGGGGGCTTATAAAGCTGGGTGCTGAAGTGCAGGTCGTTATTACTCCTGCAGGGAAGGAATTTGTTACTCCTATTACACTATCGGCATTAACAAGCAAGCCTGTTATCAGTGATTTTTTTGCACAGCGGGACGGTACATGGAATAGTCATGTGGATCTTGGTCTTTGGGCTGACGCTATGCTGATAGCCCCCGCCACTGCTGCTACTATCGGTAAAATGGCAAATGGAATTGCCGACAATATGCTGATTACTACTTATCTATCTGCCAAAGCGCCTGTTTTTGTGGCACCGGCAATGGATCTCGATATGTATGCTCATCCTTCCACTCAAAAGAATCTGGATATTTTACGTTCGTATGGCAATCATATTATAGAACCCGGTACGGGCTTTCTGGCAAGCCATCTTGTGGGGAAGGGACGTATGGAAGAGCCCGAAAATATTATTCGTGTTCTTGCTGCTTATTTTTCGGCCAGTGGTGATCTGGCAGGGAAAAAGATATTGATCACTGCCGGTCCTACTTATGAAAAGATAGATCCGGTACGTTTTATTGGTAATTACTCTTCCGGAAAGATGGGTTTTGCACTTGCCGAAGCGTGTGCCGGACGAGGTGCAGAAGTGACATTGGTTACTGGGCCAGTGTGTTTACAGACATCCCATCCGTGTATTCATCGCGTTGATGTGGAAACTGCTGCAGAGATGGCCAATCAGGCGCAATTGTATTTTCAGCAGGCAGATGCCGGTATTCTTTGTGCTGCTGTAGCAGATTTTACACCGGAAACGACAGCCGGTTATAAAATAAAGCGAGAGAAAGATGATCTGACGCTCCGTCTTAAGCCTACGCAGGATATTGCTGCTATGTTGGGGCAGGTTAAAACATCAAAGCAGAAATTGATAGGCTTTGCACTTGAAACAAATGACGAGCAACACAATGCCCAGAGTAAGTTGGAACGGAAGAATTTCGACTTTATCGTGCTTAATTCTCTGAATGATTCCGGAGCGGGATTTCGGTATGATACAAATAAAATCAGTATTATTGACCGGCAAGGGCATACGGATTATCCGTTAAAGTCGAAGTCGGAGGTTGCACAAGATATAATTAATCGTTTGGTGGAGGAATTGCAATGAAGTATACAGGGGGGATACGGAACATAAGGTGTGGTGTAATGTGGAAGATATTGAGTGCTTCCGTGGTATGGTTGTTTCCTTTGTTTCTTTCTGCCCAGGAACTTGATTGTAAAGTGACTGTCAACCATGCTCAGGTGCAGGGAACGAATGTACAGGTATTCAAAACACTTGAAACCGCACTGACCGAATTTATCAATGAACGCCACTGGACACAAGCACAGTACGAGATTAATGAACGCATTCGTTGTTCTATGAATCTTACTGTGAAAGGATATAATGAGAATGAAGGTCGCTGGACATGTGAACTTATAGTACAATCTACCCGTCCGGTGTATCAGTCTGGTTATCAGTCTACCGTGTTTACTTTCAAGGATAATAATGTAGAGTTCAATTATCGTGAATTTGATCCGTTGGAGTTGCGTGATAATCTGATAGATAATAATCTCACTGCTGTTATTGCCTATTATGCTTATCTGATGATTGGCCTGGATATGGATACTATGTCACCAAAAGGCGGAACAGAGCTTTTTCGTGCTGCTGAAAATGTAGTGACTGCCGCACAGTCTCTGAATGAAAAAGGATGGAAGGCTTTTGATGACAGTCGTAACCGCTACGCTATTGTTTCCGACTATCTGGATGAGGGTATGAGTCCACTTCGTCAGATGATGTACGAGTACCATCGAAAGGGAATGGATGAAATGGTAACCAATGCCACTCGTGCACGTGCAACTATTACTGCTTCGCTTGCCGGATTGAAACAGGCGCGTGATACTAAACCGATGTCTTCATTGCCAGTAATATTTACCGAAATAAAGAAAGACGAACTGGTCAATATTTATGGTGGAAAATCGCCTGCAGCCCAGAATGAACGGGAACAGGTATATCAGATTCTTTCAAATATTAATCCTTCGCAAAACAGTGTATGGGACAAAATAAAATCAAAATAATGTGCCGGTTATGCTAATGTGGTTAATGAAAAGAGACTAAAGAATTAGAGAGATTTAAATAATTAAATAATTAAATAATTAATAAAATTATGTGCGCAGCCAATTGGCACATTGATTAATTGGTATATTGGCACATTATTATATATGCTACGTTCACTGTATATTCAGAATTACGCCTTAATAGAGAAGTTGGATATCCACTTCGATACAGGATTTTCTGTCATCACGGGTGAAACCGGTGCCGGAAAGTCTATTATACTGGGGGCTATTGGTCTGCTATTAGGGCAGCGGGCTGATGTGAAGGCTATCCGTCAGGGGGCATCTAAGTGTATTATAGAAGCTCGTTTTGATGTTTCTTCCTATGGTATGAAATCTTTTTTTGAAGAGAATGAACTGGAGTTTGAGGACGAATGTATTCTTCGTCGTGAAGTGCAGGCGTCGGGCAAGAGCAGGGCTTTCATTAACGATACTCCGGCTTCGTTGACACAAATGAAAGAATTGGGCGAACAGCTGATTGATGTGCATTCCCAGCATCAGAACTTATTATTGAATAAGGAAGGTTTTCAACTTAACGTACTTGACATTTTGGCACACAATGATGATGCGTTGAGTACTTATCATCGGCTTTATACAGACTGGAAACATCTGGATAAAGAGCTTGACGAATTAATAACGTTGGCCGGACAAAGTAAGGAAGATGAAGACTATATTCGTTTTCAGCTTGAACAACTTGAAGAGGCACATCTTGTCGAGGGTGAGCAAGAAGAGCTGGAACAAGAGTCGGAAACGTTGAGCCATGCCGAAGAAATAAAGGCTGGATTATACCGTATTGAACAGAACTTTACTTCCGATGAAGGTGGTTTACTGGCTGCATTAAAAGAAAGTTCAGGTTCTCTTTCAGCTTTGCAAAAGGTGTATTCACCTGCAACAGAACTTGCAGAACGTATGTATAGTAGCTTCATTGAGCTGAAAGACATAGTAGATGAAATTAGCGCCCAGAGTGAAAATATAGAATTTAATCCTATTCGTCTGGACGAAGTTAATGACCGTTTGAATCTGATCTATTCTTTGCAGCAAAAGCATCGTGTGCAGACTGTTGAAGAATTAATAGGATTGACGGAGGGATATAAAGAGAAATTGTCGGCTATCACTTCGTTTGACGATCGTATTGCTGCTCTGACAGCCGAAAGAGATATCCTGTATAATAAAGTGAAAAAACAAGCGGGGGTTCTAACAAAGGCTCGTGTTGCTGCCGCCCGTGAAGTAGAGAAGCAGATGGCTTCCAGATTGATACCGTTAGGTATGCCTAATGTACGGTTTCAGGTAGAGATGGGGGTACGTAAAGAACCCGGATTGCAGGGGGAGGATACGGTTAACTTTCTTTTCTCTGCCAATAAGAACAGTGCATTACAAAACATCTCGTCTGTAGCTTCCGGTGGTGAGATCGCTCGCGTCATGTTATCTGTTAAGGCAATGATAGCCGGAGCAGTAAAACTCCCTACCATTGTGTTTGACGAAATAGATACCGGTGTTTCCGGTGAGATTGCTGATCGCATGGCAGACATTATGCAGGAGATGGGAGAGCAGGAAAGACAAGTGATAAGTATCACCCATTTGCCGCAGATCGCTTCCCGTGGATGTGCACATTATAAGGTGTATAAGCGTGATAGTGATACTGAGACAAATAGCCACATTCGTCGTCTTACTGATGAAGAACGGGTGGAAGAAATAGCACATATGCTGAGCGGTGCTACTTTGACGGAGGCAGCGTTGAGTAATGCAAAAGCGTTATTAGGATTTACGATTTGATGATTTACTATTTACGATCTAGCTGCGTAAGGCAGGAAGAGTAAATGTAGAAATGGAAGAATCGCAAATAGAGAGTATTTTTTTATAGTAAATTGTATATAGTTAAATAGTAAATAAATAAGATGATTGATCAAAGTGAAATGATTTTCGGTGTCCGTGCCGTAATAGAGGCTATACAAGCAGGTAAAGAGATTGATAAAATTCTGGTAAAGAAAGATATCCAGAGTGATTTGTCAAAAGAGTTGTTTGCAGCCTTGAAAGGTATGCTTATTCCGGTGCAGCGTGTTCCGGTAGAGCGTATCAACCGCATTACCCGTAAGAATCATCAGGGAGTAGTAGCATTTATCTCTTCTGTGACTTATCAGAAGACGGAAGCTCTTGTACCTTTTTTGTTTGAACAGGGTAAGAATCCGTTATTTGTTATGCTGGATGGTATAACGGATGTCCGTAATTTTGGAGCTATAGCCCGTACCTGTGAGTGTGCTGCGGTAGATGCTGTTATCATTCCGGCCCGGGGTAGTGTGACGGTAAATGCAGATGCAGTGAAAACTTCTGCAGGAGCTTTGCATACTCTACCTGTTTGCCGTGAACAAAGTTTGAAGAGTACTTTACAGTTCCTCAAAGATAGTGGCTTTCATATTGTGGCTGCCACCGAGAAAGGAGATTATGACTATACGAAAGCCGATTATACTACTCCGACATGTATCATTATGGGGGCCGAAGACAAGGGAGTATCTTATGAGAATCTTGCACTCTGTGACGAATGGGTGAAGATTCCGATGTTGGGTAGTATTGAGTCACTTAACGTATCTGTGGCTGCCGGCATTTTGATATATGAGGCTGTGAAACAACGTCACAGTGACCTAGTAGTTAGAATTTAGTAGTCAGTAGTCAGAATCTATGCAGCGTGATAACTTTTAAACCGAATGGATTCCAGCTACCAGCTTCTAACTACTAACTACTAACTTTTAACTGCCAGCTACTAACTACTAACTTTTTAATTTTTAATTTATGAAAAAGATTCTGTTACCTTTAATACTTATTTGTATGTCGGTACAATGGAGTATGGCACAAGCCCCTAAGTGGGTGGAAAAAGCTAAACGTGCTGTATTTTCTGTAGTGACTTACGACAAGAACGATAAAATACTCAATACCGGAAATGGCTTCTTCGTTACTGAAGATGGTATAGCCCTGTCGGATTATTCTCTTTTCAAAGGAGCGGAACGTGCCGTTATTGTTAACTTTGAAGGAAAACAGATGCCGGTAAATGCCATTCTTGGAGCAGATGATATGTATGATGTGATCAAATTTCGCGTGGCTATCACTGAGAAGAAAGTTCCTGCGCTGGTAATAGCTACTACTGCTCCTGCTGTAGGGGCAGAGGTGTATCTGCTACCGTATTCTACTCAGAAAGATCGTACATGTACATCGGGAAAAGTACAAAAGGTGACTAAGGTAGGAGAGAATTATAATTATTATACGCTTGATATGCGTTTGAAAGACAAGATGGTGAGCTGTCCTGTGGCTACGACGGATGGTCAGGTGTTCGGGCTTGCACAGAAGTCATCCGGCAAGGATACTACCAACATCTGTTATGCTGCCGGAGCCGCTTTCGCCATGTCTCAAAGCATTAGTGCACTGTCTCTCGGTGATCTTACTTTGCGCAATATTGGTATCAAAAAAGGACTACCTGAAACAGAAGAACAGGCACTTGTGTATTTGTATATGGCTTCTTCACAATCTACTCCCGAAGTATATATGTCTTTATTGGATGATTTTGTGAAGCAGTTTCCGAACAGTCCGGATGGATATCTTCGCCGGGCTTCAACAACTGTTTTTAATGCAAAGGATGATGCTGCGTTTGATAAAGCGGCGGCCGATATGGAGCAAGCCTTAAAAGTAGCGCAGAAGAAAGATGATGTGTACTATAATATGGCAAAACAGATTTATAGTTATCAACTTGGTAAACCTGAGAAAGTATATAAAGATTGGACGTATGACAAGGCTTTAGAGTATGTTCATAAGGCATTGGCTATTGATTCTTTGTCTGTTTATGTACAGTTGGAAGGAGATATTCAGTTTGCAAAGCAAGATTATCCGGCAGCATTGGTTAGTTACGAAAAAGTGAACCGTACCAATCTTGCGTCCCCTGCTACCTTCTTCAGTGCTGCTAAAACGATGGAATTAATGAATGCCGATCCGAAAGCAGTGCTTGCTGTGATGGATAGCTGTGTAGCACATTGTCCACAGCCGATTTCCGCAGATAATGCTCCTTATGTGTTGGAGCGTGCCCAGATGAATATGAATGCAGGAGAATATCGTTCGGCAATGCTTGATTATGACACTTATTTCAAAGCAGTGGATGGCCAGGTGAATGACGTATTCTATTATTACCGTGAGCAGGCGGAATTTAAAGCCCGTCAGTATCAGCGTGCTCTGGATGATATTGCTAAAGCTATTGAACTCAATCCGAAAGAGTTGACTTATCGTGCTGAACAGGCAGTAATAAATTTACGTGTGGGACGTTATGAGGAAGCGCTAAAAGTGCTGGATGAGGTATTAGCAATTGATCCTAAATATGCTGAAGCTTATCGTTTGAAAGGAATTTGCCTGATACAACTGAAAAAGCAGGAAGAGGCTTGTGCCAACTTTGCCAAAGCAAAGGAACTGGGTGATGCCAATGTGGATGAATTGATAAAAAAACACTGTAAATAGGTTTTAAGTTGGTAAGTTTTTGAGTTCTCATAGTAAATCCTCATATGATAACTATATGTATAGAAAGGATGTATTAAAAGCTCATCAACTTACCAACTCAAAAACTCATCAACTCAAAAACTCACTAAAAAATTTCACAGAAATGGCGAAGCCCCTGTCCACGCAGTTGGATAGGGGCTTCTTTTTGGAGATTTTTATAAAAACACTCTCTCTCTCTCATCTCCTTACTTAGTCAAGCTTAGGTTTTAGTTCCTTAAAGTTAGTCTTGTATTTTCTCTTGTATAACTATATAATAAATACGGAGGTATGCAGAATACTGCATTGGCTTCTGCTTTTTTTCTTAGAATTTTTATCAGAGTCTTTTTTTTACTATCTTCGAAGCGTAAAATAACGTGTCAATGAGCAGGATACACCGGTTTATTGGTTAACCATGTGTACTAATTGACACATTGATACATCATTAATAATAAAATAGAGAACAGAATGAAGAAAGTAATTTGTAGTGAAAAGGCTCCGGGAGCAATCGGACCCTACAGTCAGGCTATTGAAGCCAATGGTATGGTGTTTGTATCAGGACAGCTGCCTATTGATGCTACTACCGGAGTAATGCCGGAAGGAGTGGAGGCACAGGCTCGCCAGTCTTTAGAAAATATTAAGCACATCCTGGAAACAGCCGGACTGACAATGGCGGACATTGTCAAAACGACTGTATTTCTGCAGGATATGTCTTTGTTTGCCGGTATGAATGGCGTATATGCAACTTATTTCAACGGAGACTTCCCGGCCCGTTCTGCTGTGGCTGTGAAAGCTTTGCCGAAAGATGCCTTAGTTGAGATTGAGTGCATTGCGGCTCGCTAATAAATCTGCAACAATAAAACTACTGCCTCCTACAAAGATAAAGTCTTTGGGGAGGCTTTTTTCTTGTGCTGCACGTACGGCGCTCTCCACTGACGGATAGGTAGTACCTTTCAGGCCAAATTCATTGGCTATACTTTGCAATTCTCCTTCCGGCAAGGCTCGTTTTACACTTGCTTTTGTGAAATAATAACTCGCTTCCTGAGGCAACAGACTTAATACACCGCGAATGTCTTTGTCATTTACCATACCTATTACAATGTGCAGATGGTGGTAAGGGATCGATTTTATTTGTTGGGTGATATACGTAATTCCGCCGATATTGTGCCCCGTGTCGCATATTAATAAGGGAGCATCACTTAATTGCTGCCATCGCCCCATTAGTCCTGTCAATTCATTGACATGAGAAAACCCATTACGAACACTTTGCTCTTCAATCCGATATCCCAAAGCTTTCAGTTCTTTTAAAGCATGCAGTATTGTATTGGTGTTTTTTATCTGATAACATCCTCCAAGTTCTCCCTCTAAACGGGGATACTCCTGAGTTTCGTATACCAGCATATTACTTTGAGAGTTCGCATTTAAGACAAGTGTATTATCTTCTGCAAATACGATGGGAGCATTCATTTCTGTCGCTTTTTCAACAAATACCGGTCGGGTTTCTTCTGTCGCTTCTCCAATTATTACCGGGATTTCCTTTTTAATAATTCCCGCCTTTTCTCCTGCAATCTTTGCCAGTGTATTACCCAGAAACTGTGTATGGTCAAAGCTGATATTAGTAATGATACATAGATCCGGAGCAATGATATTGGTACAGTCGAGTCGTCCTCCCAGTCCCACTTCAATGATTGCTACATCCACCTTTTCATCGGCAAAGTAACGGAAAGCCATAACCGTAGTCAATTCGAAAAAGGAGGGATGGAGCGGTTCAAAGAAAGACCGGTGTTTTTCTACGAAGTTTATAACATATTCTTCAGGCATCATCTCTCCGTTGATACGGATACGTTCGCGAAAATCGACAAGGTGAGGAGAAGTATAAAGCCCCACCCGATAGCCTGCTTCTTGAAAAATAGCGGCAAGCGTATGGGAGCAGGAGCCTTTACCGTTCGTTCCTCCTACATGAATGGTACGGTATTCACGATGAGGATGTCCGAAGTATTCATCTAATATTTTAGTGTTTTCCAGTCCTTCTTTATATGCTCCGCTTCCTATTTGCTGGAACATGGGTACACTCTCATATAAGTACGTTAAAGTGTTCTGATAGTCCATCTTTTATAATATTTAACTGGCAAGAAATCTTTATTGCCCTTTTATTTCTTATCTTAGGTGCCACAATCCTTCATCGTAGTGACTGATTGCTTTAACGGATTGCAAATATCAACATTTTAAATCTAAGAAGAGTATGGGAACTAAGAAAAATTTTGTGCTTGACACAAATGTTATCCTTCACGACTACAATTGCTTGAAGAATTTCCAAGAGAATGATATTTATCTCCCCATCGTAGTGATTGAAGAACTGGATAAGTTCAAGAAAGGGAATGAACAGATTAATTATAATGCCCGCGAATTTGTCAGAGAACTCGATTTGATTACAGATGATAATCTTTTCACGAGTGGTGCCTCATTGGGAGAGGGGCTGGGACGTTTGTTTGTTATTACGGGTGAAGTCGATTCTCCGGCTGTACGTGATTCTTTTCCTTCGCGTAAGCCCGATCATCAGATTCTGGCCGTAGCAGACTATCTGGCGCACAAGCATACTAATATGAAGACTATACTGGTGACTAAGGATGTCAATCTACGTATGAAAGCCCGTTCTATTGGTGTGATTTGTGAAGATTACATTACTGACAAAGTGGTGAATGTAGATATCTTTGAGAAGTCCAATGAAGTATTTGAGGGAATTGATCCTACGCTGATCGATCAGATCTATTCTGCCCGGGAAGGACTGGATATCAACGAGTTTGATTTTAAAAATATTATTCGTCCTAACGAGTGCTTTATATTGAAAAGTGATCGTAGTAGTGTACTTGCCCGTTACAATCCTTTTACCCATACTATTTGCCGGGTCAATAAAACGAAGAATTATGGAATTGAACCTCGCAATGCCGAACAAAGTTTTGCTTTTGAAATATTGAATGATCCCAATGTGAAACTGGTTGCTTTGACAGGTAAGGCCGGTACTGGTAAAACTCTTTTAGCATTAGCTGCTGCCTTAGGCAATCTGATTGATTATAAGCAGATTTTATTGGCACGTCCTATTGTGGCTCTTTCCAATAAAGATCTGGGCTTTTTGCCGGGTGATGCAAAGGAGAAAGTCGCTCCTTATATGCAGCCTTTATTTGATAATCTGAATGTAATCAAACGCCAGTTTGCAGCTAATTCCACTGAAGTGAAACGTCTGGAAGATATGCAGAAAAGCGAGCAATTGGTTATTGAAGCGTTGGCATTTATTCGTGGGCGTAGTCTGAGTGAAACTTATTGCATCATTGATGAAGCTCAGAATCTTACTCCTCACGAAATAAAAACGATCATTACCCGTGCGGGCGAAGGTACTAAGATGGTGTTTACCGGAGATATCCAGCAAATCGACCAGCCTTACCTGGACAGCCAATCCAATGGATTAGTTTATATGATTGATCGTATGAAAGAGCAAAATATCTTTGCCCATGTCAATTTGGTGAAAGGTGAACGTAGCCAGTTGAGTGAATTGGCAAGTAATCTGATGTAATGACTTATAAATAAGAATAGGGACACTATAAATCCTACTTATTTATTTTGTTCCATAAAAATACGTATTTAATACATTGTTAAAATGCATATTAACAGCGTCTTAAATACGTATTCTTATAGTATAAAAGTACGTACTTTTAAGCAATAAAAAACTGGTTTGTCAAAAGTGTTAAAAATAACACTAACAAAGATTTTTATTTGATCCCTTATTCTATTTTCATTGCAAATCCACCTCCGGGTGCGAGATGTATTTTCACTTTATCTTTATCATTCAACTTGATGTTTTCTTTTTTATAATCCCGTCCGCTGCGATGTGCGTTTATACCATCTTTAAACAGGGTAACTGTTTTTCCTTTTTCTTTTAAGAATGATAAATCGACTTCTATATCGCGTGCATCCCAATTAGTCATTCCACCCACATACCAGGTATTGCCGTGTCTGCGGGCTGTTACTATATATTCGCCGATCTTGCCATCAAGAGTGATACTTTCGTCCCATACGGTAGGTACGTTTGCAATAAAATCCAGTGATTCCGGTTCGCGCATGTAGTTGCTTGGTGCATCGCAAAGCATGTTGAACGGAGATTCCAGTATGATGTACATGGCCAATTGATGACATCTTGTACCCTGACTCATTGGTTCTGAATTGCAAGGATAATAGTTACCTTTTGCCGCATTGCGCATGGCACCTTGCGTATAATCCATTGGTCCTGCCACTTGGCGGATGAAAGGAATAATGACATCATACTTCATCTGGTCTACAGCAGGGCTCCATTTCATCTGTTCCAGTCCGTGCACTCCTTCAAAGTTCAGAACATTGGGATATGTGCGGTTCATTCCGGCAGGTTTGTATGTGCCATGCAGGTCGAGTATCAGTTTGTGTTTTGCACAGGTTTCAGCAGCACGGTAGTTAAAGTCTACCATTTCCTGATCATCACGATCCATAAAGTCTACCTTGAATCCTTTCACACCGATATCGGCATAGTGTTTACAGATATTCTCCATATCCCGGTTGAATGCGTGAAAACCTGCCCATAGGATGATACCTACGTTCTTTTTCGCACCATAATCTACCAGTTCTTTGATGTCGATTTCTTTCACAACCTGCATCAGGTCAGCTTTCAGGTTTACTGCCCAGCCCTCATCGAGAATAACATACTCAATACCATGTGCTGCTGCAAAGTCTATGTAATATTTATAAGTTGCATTGTTGATTCCGGATACGAAGTCTACTCCGTCAATGTTCCAATTATTCCACCAGTCCCATGCCACTTTACCGGGTTTGATCCATGAGATATCAGCCACTCGTGAGACTGCTCCTAATTTGTAAGTCATGTCACTGTTTGCCAAATCTTTGTCTGTAGTAGAGAGGAGCGCTATGCGCCAAGGGAATGTTCGTGGACCATTCACTTTGGCTATATAGTGTTCGCGTTGTTGTACTTGCATTTGTAGCATGTTGTGCCCACCCTGTTTGGTAACTTTAGGATATTGCGCTTGCTTACCGGTCAGGCTGTTATTACCGTTTGCATTAGTCAGATAGAGTCCGGGGTAACTTTCCAGATCCGATTCTGTGATACAGATCTTTTTACCGTTTCCTACTTCAACTACCAACGGCAGAAACATCATTCTTCCTTTGTTTAGTTTTGAAAGCCGGTCGGTGGTATAAGCATTCTCAAATGAATTCATAAACTGAGACTCATAATCTCCATCTTTTCCGGGTCTTACGTAGGGCACTGTAGCCATGGCATCATCGTTAAATTGGTAGTTGACCTCTTCACTTTGGATATTGAATGGCTTCTTCCGTTGATTGATAAAACGATAAGCTATTCCATCGTCGTATGCACGAAACTCCAATCCCCATTGTTTTTTAAATGTCAGTTTCAATTCGTTATATGTATCCTGGATTTTATCTTTCTTGTAGAATGGTGAAAGGATTGTTTCATTCACGTTTCGTTTGTTGCTTTTGGATAGTTTGGCATTATCACCCCATACTTCTCCATCACTTAACATTAATGAAATGGGGGAGGGGGACAGGACGGATTGTCCATCATGTGTAATGTCATAGGTGATTTTTTCGCCAATGTTAATAGTTGTACTGATACGTCCGTTGGGTGAAGTCAACGTAAATTGTTTTTGTGCGTAAGCTGTGGTTATCAGAAACAGGCTGCACAGCAGGGTCATTTTTAGTTTTCTCATGGTATATAAATGTTTAATTAGACCTTGGTTATTTAGGTTGCTAATATGAAATCGTGTTGTGATATATAAAGTTGTTACAAATATACAATGAAAAAATATAAAAAACTGAGTTTGAGATAGATTTGATTTATAATTGAATAGATATGAGCAAAACTCACTACAGAGTAGCACAGAGTATTATTTATCTGATGAAACGCGGATTAACACAGATAAACACAGATTAAAAGACTGTATTTCTTTATCTTAGATTTGTTTCCCTTTGCGAAAATCTGCGTTAATCTGAGTTTCAATAAAGATTTAAACTCTGTGGAACTCTGTGTTACTCTGTGGTGAAATACCATACAGAAGTGAATAAAAAATTCCCCCTTTACTGGCCACGCCTGGTCAGAAGGGGGAAACACAAACAAACAATAATATTAAGAAACTGGCGTGATTCACATCAGACCAACTCCCTGTTTCCCTTTCGGGAAAATACAGTACTGAGATTGAATAACAGTACTATATGCCTTCAAAAAACTATTAATTCTGTTGTTGTGCCATTTTCTTATTATTGTAGATACTTATTCGGTGACTTCACTCCATGGATAAGGATATTTTTCCAGATTTGTCAGTGTATCTACAATCTCTTGTTCCTCCGCTGTTAACTCTCTTTTCCCCCAACCGTCTATTATAGCATGAGCTTTTGCTGCCAGTTCGTCATCAAATACTTCACCATAACAGTAAGTCAGTAGTTGACATTTCAAAAGAGAAGGAGAGAGTTTTTCCAATACTTTCCATGAGCGCTCCAGAATTGTTTGCTTTCGGGTTTCTATATCATTGGTATAGATAAGAGCGTTATATCCCATCAACAAAGCGAGGCAAAGGAGTGCTTCTTCTTCATCGGTAGAGGCTTGAGCTGTGAACAAAACATTTGCTTTTTGCAGCACTTCTTTGTTCTGTTGGCAGAGTGAATCTGCATATATAGGTGAATCATTTACACCCAGATATAACAGCTCGTGGGCTAAATGTTTTAATTCTTGAATTTGATTTGTTAGCATATGATTATTGAATTTAAATTAGTAGCATTTAAAAGAGTGATTTCGTTATTTATTTCTTATTGTAGAGTATTTACTTTATTGCATACGATGGTAATTCCTAATTTAGACAAACCTGCTGTCCATTCATCTTCATTTGAATTGAAATACTCACTGTAGTGCATTATTTTGGTATCTTCTATTCCGGAAAAAGCATATGTGTACAGGTCTCTTCTTAGTAACATTCTACTATAATTCAGTGCATCATCACCATTGTATCCAAAGAAAGAATAGAGATTCATCATGAGCTTGCAACCTTTTTCTTTGAGCCGTACAAAGTCCTCTGTTCCCCAATAAATACTTCGTTCCGGTTGCATGACTACAGGGATATAACCTATGTTTATAATAGAGTCAAGCACTTCCCAAAAGCTATCATTTTTTAGCAGGGGATGAACATCAATAAGCAATTCTTTATGCCCGTCAATGGTCAGTAGATCTTCAGTGTCCAGCATCTTTTCAAAAGCATTATCCAGGCGATATCTGGCAGAAAGTTTCAGTTCAATGCTTCCATTATACTGATTTTTTAAACTATTGAATACTTTCTCGAGATTCTCTGTTGTGTTCTCAGGATTCTCTTTTTTCACAGGTGGAACACATGTCACCTGCTTTATTCCTATATCTTCCAGATAGTTCAACAGTTCCATTGATTTGTCCGGAGATAAGGCCCAGGCATCTGTACCTGGTAAGAGGTAGGGCTGAAAGTCAGTATAAATCATTAATCTTGCTTTTAATGTAGGTACAGTTTCCTTATTTTATTAAAGAAGGTTGTTGTTGTCTATTAATGTCTTTACTAACTGTTGCTGTGAACGTGATAACCGTATTCGTGAAAGGGCATCCATATAAATCTCCAGATGGTGAAGATCAGAACCGGCAAAGTCGTAAAAACCTGCTTTTAATAATACTTGAGACCGTTGTAATACTCTTTTGCCATATGTACCTGCCAACGACATCAGATTTAACTGAAACTTACAACCATTTTTCTTTAGTGCAACCAGTTCCTCTTCGCGCATATACAAATATCGTTCCGGATGTGCTATAATGGGTTTATAGCCACTTACTTGTAACTCATAAAGCATGTGACGGAGGTCAGGAGGTGCCGATAGATAGGAGGTCTCCACTAATACATGGCAATCCCCTAAAGTCAGCAATCCCTCTTCCGTCTGTTTCTTAAATCCTGTGTCCAGCATATACTCGCCGGCCAGCCGGAGCTCAACAGGAGATTTATTCTTTTTACAAAACTCTTCGAAACGCTTTTGAAGAAAGTCGGGATGGTTTTCAATGATATCTTCCATAATATGAGGTGTGAGAAAGATTCTTCTGACACCTATTTCATACAGGTATTCAATGGCAGCAAGAGATTCTTCTACAGAAGCCATCCCGTCATCTACTCCGGGAAGGAGATGGGCATGAACGTCTGTCATGCCCTTTAAGAGTCCCGATTTTAAGATATTTGTTTCTGATGAAAGCCAGGAAAACATAGAGTAGTTTTTGATTATTTATTAAAAAGATTGGAGATACGTTTTTTCAAACGCTTTGTCAAACTTTTGTTTTTACTTTTTCGTCCTTCATCATTTCCATATCCATAGCCGTATCCATAACCGTACCCATATCCATAACCATAACCTTTACGGTCATAATTGACTCCGTTAAGCACGATGGCCATATTACGTAATTTATCCAGTTCGTACATTCGTTCCAGATTCGGAAGCTGGCGATGATCCATTATTCCGGCACGTACTACATAGATAGTTAGGTCTACTACTCGATTGATAATTGAAGCATCGGCTACGATGTCTACCGGTACGTTGTCCAGAATAACATAGTCATAGTGTTTTTTTAACTCTGTAACTATGCGGTCAAAACGTTCACTCAGAAGAAGTTCGGCAGGATTGGGAGGAACAGGACCGGCAAAGATGATATCGAGATTTTTATATTTATCATTTGTGATAATAATATCTTCAATCTTATCTGTTTTTCCCGATAAATAGTTGGTAAGTCCCATACGAGCCGGAATATCAGTGAAAATATTGCTCAAAGTACCTTTGCGGATATCCACATCGACCAGGATAACCTTCTTATTCATTTGTGCGATACTCATAGCCAGGTTACATGAGATAAATGTTTTTCCGGCTCCGGGATTAGAGGATGTCAGCATTACTACCTGAAGGTTTTCAGTTTTCACACGCATGAAGTCCATATTAGTCCGGATAATGCGGAATGCCTCGGATATTGGGCTACGGCTATTCTCGTGAACGATGATAGGAGATTCTTTTCTGTCTTTCTCACTACATTGGGGAATATCACCCAGAATGGGTACACTTAGAGCATCTTCCAAATCTTTACGGGTACGTACTTTGGTATCCAATGTCTTTTGTAACCAGAAGAATATCATAGGAATAGCGCCTCCTATCAGAATGGCTGCAAATAAAATAACCATTGTCCTGGGAGCTACAGGCTTGCTACTACCCGATGCCGGATCGATAATACGTGCATTACTTTCTGTGATAGCCTGTGTTAAAGCATTCTCTTCACGTTTGTTCAGCAGATAGAGATAAAGCTCTTCTTTTATTTTTTGCTGTCGTTCTACCGTTAGTACATATTTTTGTTGAGCAGGTACAGCTTCAATACGTTTCTGGGTTTGCTCTTCATGTTCCCGGTTATTCTTTAATTTGATGTTCAATCCAACGATTAGGTTGTCCACGGAGCGGATAATCGTCTGTTTCATTGCAGCCAGAGAATTATTCAGGTCGATAACAATGGGGTTCTTGCTACTACTGCCTGAAACCAATTTATCACGTTTAAGCAACATTTCATTGTACTCACTGATTTGAGATTCCACACTGTTGTCAGAAATACCGGTATTGGCAGGAATTAGGTCTGCATTCTTTTGAGGATCTACTAAATAATCTTTAATATATTTGGCAATGCTTAGTTGATTTTCGAGGCTAAGTCCTTCCTGGCGATAAAGGCTTGTGTTTGCCAGATACATGCCTGTTTCTGACGTGATATCGGTCAGTTGATTTTCACGTTTGAATGCTTCAATGTTGGCATCCACTCCACCTAATTCACGTTCGATAATTATCAGACGTTCATTGATGAAATTTGAAGTGTTTACTGCTATCTGATTTTTATCATTAATAGCGTCTTCATTATAAATGGCAATTGCCATATTGATTACGTCTTCTGCACGTGCTATTGAGACATCTTTTAAAGTAAGATTAATGATTGTGGCAGTTTTACTGGCAAGGGACACTTCCATGCTACTTTGATAAGCATCTACAACCCTTTCCATGTTGGATTTAGTGACTGAGATGGGTTTCTCGTAAAAATTGTCTGAATAATACAAAGTTGGCATTACTACCATTGTACCAACTGGAGTTTGTATTGTATCGTGTAAGTTTACTTCCAGTACCTCGTTTGAAGTGACTTCTCCATCTCCAACACTCATTTTCAGATCAGATAGCCTGACTCTGGCTGAATCAATTGGAGTTACTGTTACAAGGATTGATTGCCTCTCTTCTGCTTCAGGGAAAGAAAGTATTATTGGAGAGTGTGTATAAAGTTCTTTATTCCTTAATCCCTCTTTTATTTTATAGCTAATATCTAAATGCAGCCGACGTGCAACTTCTTCCATTAAATGTCGGGATTGAAATATAAGTACCTCATTGTCAACATTCCGTTTTCCTCCGAAAAGTCCTAAATCTGCAAAGGCAGAAGATTCACTTATCCCACCTCCTTTTGAATCATCACGTATTAAAACAGAGGCTTTACGACTATATATTTTGGATGAAGATTGTAAATAAAAGAAGGCAATACCTACACACAGGAAAATAGATAGTATAAACCAATAACGGTTACTCCATATTAGCTGTAGAATATCAGCAATATTAATTTCTTCTTCCTTTTCAGAAGATTTGGAGGCTTTTGACTCTTTATTAATTTTTTGTTCAGTACTCATTATTTAAAGGCATTTTTATTTAAACATAGTCACTAAGAGTGAGGTTATAGAGGCAAGTACGGATACTCCGGACAACCATACACCGACAGAATTGTTGGAGTTGATACGACTTTGTCCCGTTTTTGCATTGTTTGGCTCTACATATACAATATCATTCTGCTGTAGATAGTAACAAGGCGACTGAAAGATATCTGATGAACGTAAATCATGATATAGGATACTACGTTTACCATCTTTTTCACGGATTACGGCTACACGGTCACGGCGGCCATAGATAGTTAAATCACCAGCCATACTCAATGCTTCAAGCAATGTTATTCTGTCTCCTGAAATATCGAATGTTCCCGGACGTCCTACTTCACCTATTACAGAAACTTTGAAGTTAAGGAATTGAACTGTTACAATAGGATCTTTGATTAATTCTTCTTCAATTAATCTCTTTTTAATTAACTCGGTCACTTGCATACGGGTTAACCCTTCTACATGGATTTCTCCTAAAATAGGGAAATCAATATTGCCGTCTTGATTAACGAGATAACCAACTAACCGTTGTTGGCTAACGTTCTGTCCACCTATCTGATAACTTACTAATGGCATATTGAAAGGTAAAGCTAATTCAGGATCTTTACTGTTTACTATAATGGCTAACAGGTCATCTTTGTGGATGATAACCTCATAACTCTTATCAATTGCTTCTTCTTTGATAAGAGAAATGTCTTGTAAATAAAGCACTTCTTTTGGAGCTGAACAGGCCGCAAGTAAAACGACCATACAGATTAAAAATGTATGTTTCATTTTTTAATAAAATAATTAGTTATTGTTGTTTGAATTTTAAATTAATATTTGAGAAATTTGAAAAGAGAATTTGTCAATTGGAGGGGACTACTGGAAATTTTATTAATAAAAGTGTAAAATAATAGTTGCTTTAATAATATATACTATACTGATTAGCAATTGTTTCCCATTTATAATTTCTATTGGCAATCTCTAACATGTCTTTGGCGTTTTGTTGTAAGATAGTATTGTTTTTTTGAGTTAATTCAAGAAGATCTTTTTCATTTTGAAAATAGCAAGCCTTTTTTTGAGTAGTTTCGCGATTGTATATAACGTCATAGGCAAGAATGGGTACACCGAAAAACATAGCTTCCACTAATGACGGATTTGTGCCTCCTGCACTATGCCCATGAATATAATATTTACAATTTTTCCGTAGTGCATATAGTTTCTGCAAATCATAAATAGGATCTAATATCTTTATATTATTATGTGAAATATATTTTTTTTTCAGATCTTTTCCATACTCGCTTCTTTCCCAGTTGCCAATAAATATCATTGGTATATTGCTTTGTGCGAAAGCCTCCAATATTAGATGGCAATTATTTTCTGGTTCAATTCTACAGATAGTTATGGCATATTCACCAGCAGATAAATTATAATGGTTTAAAATGTCATATTGTTGTTCACTGGATATGGTTTGTTGTACATGGTCACCTCCATATGCTATTAACACGGTTTCTTTACCATATTCATTTTTTACATACTCTTGTATTCCTTTGTTATCTGCTATTATCACATCGGCATATTTTATGGCCATTGCTTCAGAATATTTGAGGAACTTTCTTGCAAACTTTCCCCATTTAGCCCGTCTGTGTTCTATCCCGTCTATATTTATTATTAATTGTTTGTGGCATAACATACGGAAGAAGGGTAAGAAGATACATCCTGATACCCCTAAAACTAAAATAGTATCGTAGCCTTTGATTACTTTCATTAATGAATAGATATCATATGGAGTGCTTTGTATTCCATTTGCATGGAAAAAGGGGATATATTTCAAAACAGCTCCTTTATAAACTTTCATTTGTTTTTCATAATCTTTACTACTGCAAAATACGGTATATTGAATATCAGAGGGTGTGTTTTCACCGATCATATTCTCTACCAGTGTTTCAAAGCCACCATATTTTGCGGGTACACCTTGTATACCTATGATTGCAACTTTCTTCATTAATTATAATATTATAATAGAAATACGGATTATTTTTTTATCCATTTAGAGAATTCATTGGAGAATGATGTAATTTCTTGCCTGTTAGTGTAGGTGCTATATTCTGTATCTATATAGTAGTCTGTATACTTGGTATGTCTTTGTATAATTTTAGAGAAAGTATTGGTAAAAGATGGAATATCTAAGTCCGTAAGCATTCCAAAACTTTTGAATTTAGATAACATCATATTGAAATATGGAATATTACTTGCGATAATCGGCTTTTTAAAATAAAAGGCCATTTCTAAAATTCCACTTTGTGATGTTTTTCTATATGGCAGTACTACATAATCAGTATTTTTATATAAGAATACTAATTCGTCATCATTAATATGTTTTAGAAAAACTTGAAAAGACTGTGGATGCATGAGAGGAATTTTATGAATTGTCCCATCAAAATCCTTACCCGCAATGATGATGTTTAACTTCTCAGCTTGTTCTTGAGGTAATGCATTAATTGTTTGGATTAGTATGTCTATTCCTTTATTATAATTTATATTTCCGAAGAATAATATATTTATTTTATCTTTTGCAATTGAATGTTGAATCTCTTTTTCTACCTGATTTTCATTACATGTTTTTTTGAAGCAATATTTAAAGTGTGGAACAGATAATCTCAATCCTTGAAAATCATATTCATTAAGAAAGTTGTTTGTGCGTTGTGAGTGCGTTATTACACTTTTTATTTTAGAAGAGTATATGTTTTTGAACCATTTTTTTAATCGTAGATTTGCATCTACATTCTGTCCTATTGCTTCATGAATATCGATTATATGCTTTGGCGCCTTAGAAATTATCCATAGAAAGGGAATGTCAATACTATTTCCATAAGTCAAATATATGAAACAGGCTTTTTTATTAGATAGAACCTTGATATATAACTTAATGTAATTATATACTAAGAAAATAATTCCAATGAGCTTATTGACTGAATAGAAGTTTAAAAAGAAAGACGTAGCTTTGTCTTCCGGATAGTTAGATAAAATATTTATTTTTTCATTAGGTAAAGGGTTGGATAGTACTTTCTTGAAAGCATCATTATAATAATGCATACCACAATGAATACCTAAATAATCAACAATAAAGATTTGTTTCATTTCTATAACTGAGATAGATTAGTGATTTCGTATAATATCTGTCTTATAAGTAATTGGGGGTATATAATAATTAACGTGGCTTGAATAGCTCTGTATTTACAGGGATTTCTAATTCTTCTTTATATCTGTTACAGATAAATCGTGCAGGAGCCCCTCCCCAAACTGTATAAGGAGGTATATCTTTATTTACAATAGAACCAGCTCCGATTATAGCTCCATCACCGATAGTAACAGGCTTGGTAAATATAGTATTACTTGCTATATATACATTTCTTCCTATATGAATTTGGCCACGATAGTATGCATGCTCTTTTAGATTGTAGACATCATAGTAATGAGATAAGAGAATACAACCATCAGCTATTGCTGTTCCTTTTCCGATGAAAATATCTTCAGGGTGAATCGTGTCTATTGATATTTTTCCAATACGTACTACTCCTTTTTCAATAGATACGCCCAGAATACGATAAATTTTTGCTCGCAAAAATCTGGAAACGGGTATAACATTGCAACTTTTGAAAATCAGAATTTTTATATACCGTTTTATGCTAAAATCATATTTAGCACGATTTGATTTATTTATATCCACAATTATATATTTTTTGTAAATAGTAATTGAATTAATTTTAACTTGTTGCTGAAAAGGTCTTTTCTCAATAAAATTAAAGGAATCCAAAGGCCTAAATAGAAAAAACGAAAACATATATAAGCGGAATACTTATTATGCTTCTTAATATAATATAGCTTACTTGTAAATATATTCTTCATTCTATTAAATGACCAGGCACTGGATTGGGATGGATCGCTACCTCCTTCTAAATGTATAATTTCTGGCTCATTGATTATTAATCTTTTATATCCGTTTATAGCCATCCTATATTGCCAGTCTACTTCTTCACAATACATAAAAAACATCGGGTCAAAACCCTCTAATTCTTGATATACTTTATATGGAATGAATAAATCTGCTCCAGTTATGTAGTCCACTTCTTTTGATTCTTTTATTGCTGGTGGATATAAATAGTCAGTATTATTTTTGACACCGAATATTTTAGAGTATTTGGTTAGGACATTTTTGAGTTCTGATTTTATTGTGATGAATTTGCCGTATGAATGAATATTATTTCCATTATTATCTTTCAGAATAGTTCCTGTTGCTCCTAACTTGTCTGTATAAGAAATAGAAAATTCAAAAAAGTTTTTTATAGCATTATTACATAATATTGTATCAGAATTTAGGAAAAACAGATACTTCCCGGAAGCTTGTTTGATACCTAAATTATTGGCTTTTCCAAAACCTAAATTAATATTACTTCTTATCAATTTTACTGTCGGAAAGTCATTTTTGAGCATTTGGCATGATTCATCGTGTGAGTCATTATCTATAACAATTATCTCATATACTACTTCTCTGGTATTTGTGATAATAGATTGGATACATTGTTTTAATAAATCACAAGTATTGTAATTTACGATTATTATAGATACGTCCATTTAATGTTATTTTTAGAATATGTAAAATAAACTAAGCCTTCTTAAAGAAGATATTGATATTATTCGATGTTGAAAATAATGGATAGAAAACGAAAGCAAATCTAATGCAGTTTGTTGAAAACAACGTATCATTACTTAAAAATATCAACATCACCAGGAATGATACTATCATATATCTCATATATTTTCTATATTCTATATTATCCATTGCTTTGGTTCGTTTATATGCATAATAATATAGGCCGAAGTAGATAGTTAGAAGAACTATTCCTCCTCTTGCTATTGTACCAAATACACCAATGTCTGCTAAATAGAATTGATAACCAAAAAAAGCATGAAAACCGAATTCTCGAAATTTGTAAGATAGATTTCCAAAGCCCAATACGGGATTGTCTATTATATAAGGTATTACACTTTCTATCGAATTTAGACGTGCTAACGTTGAATTGTCAGATGTTTTTATCCCTTCGAAAATACTAAAGAATCGTTCCAAAAATGAAGAGTCATATAAAATAATAGCTATAATAATCACTATGGGTGATAATCCTAATACAAAGCGTTTAATAGTTAATCTTTTCATTCTAATATAATATATGAAATAGATTATTCCAACTAATGCAAGGGGTTGTCGGCCTTTGTTGACAAAAATAAGATATACCATTAAAATAATAAAGGGGATAAATATCTTTTTATCATTAGGATTATCCATGAACTTTAGTAAATAGTATATATAAGATATAAGCATCATAGCTGAACCGGTGAATAATTTAGCTCCTTTTATAGAATCTTCTGTAGAAGTTATTTCTACAGAGTCTGTACTAAATAAATATGGTTCAATTGTGACATGGTTGATACCAAAGAAAAAGAATGCTATAATTGAGACTATAGCTATGCAGATATTTATATTATTGATTTGTAATAGTAATAACCGGTAATCATATTTTATAGAATAGAGAAAAAAACCGAATAGGATAACCCATAAGTATCTTAGAGAAACGATTCCCATGAATATGGGTTGTTCAAAAATAATAGAACTTTTGTAGGAACCATAAAGTGGAAATAAAAAACAATATAGGATAAGTGCAAAAGTTAACTTTGATAGTTTCTTTTTTATGAATAATTCGCGTCCTAAAGACAGTGTTCCCAATAATATAATTCCATAAAAACAAATAGAAAGAAGAGCTCCACTTTTAAAAAATTGTAGGCAATCTGTTACATATAAAATTGTTATTAAAACTATATATTTAGACATAATTAGTATGAATTCGAGTAATTATAGCAATGATTGGAATAATGTGCTGATTATTTGATAGTATAGAGATTAAACTTATTGGTAGATTTTGAATGTGTCATTTATATCTGCATCATTCATTTTTATATTCAGTTCAGATCTTAATTATTCGAATCGTTTTTAAAATTTTTCTTGGTATTCTTCTAAATAGAAGATCGGGTATATATAATAATTGATTCTGTATTATATTTCTTTTGAGTACCTTTCTTATAGCAAACAGATATCCCTTACTTTCGCATAAGTAGATAAATTCTTTTTGATATGGATGCCTCGGAAAGGGTGCTCTTAATGAAGGTCCGTATTTAATAGCTTCCGCGTATTTACGTTCCACCGATTGTATTTCGTTTGTTTCATCATATCGTATAGTATTATAGATAGTAAGTCCTTTATCAGTGTTGGGCAATACTATGGATACGTTATAAGGATTGTATTTAAATGGAGTTTCTTTCCCTAATCCGATGAAATCTCCAATGGTTATATCTGATATTCTTTCTGGGCGAGCATAATTGCATGTATAGCAATTTTCTCTCAAAGTGATTCCTTTTAGAAATCCGGAAAAGTAATATTGAGAGTATGCAGATTTACAATATTTGAGAGTATTATCATCCCATAGTGATAATTGAAAATTTTTTCTGTCATTTCCTCTAAATCGGACGTCTGTAATATGAGGAATTTTATTTCTTTGTTTTAGATACTCTATCTCATCTATAAAATAAGATGTGGGAGACACACCATGACAGATAAGATCTATAGTTAGAAGATTGGAGTACTCTTTTTTTAGAAAAGAATAAAGTCCGGCAATCTGGCAGGGAGTTGCTATGTAAAGAACTTCTTTGTTTTGTGTTAAATCTTTTTTTATATCTTTGAAACATTCTCCTACCAGACTTTGTGTATATTTAGATCCTTTGAAATATTCTAAATCCTCTAACGTTTCAGATCGTGTAGTAATTGGGATCAGGTCTTTTGTATAACGTGTTCCGTATACAA
This sequence comes from Bacteroides sp. HPS0048, assembly GCF_964240755.1. Lineage (NCBI taxonomy): Bacteria > Pseudomonadati > Bacteroidota > Bacteroidia > Bacteroidales > Bacteroidaceae > Bacteroides > Bacteroides sp. HPS0048. Next base: position 175,157 of record NZ_CAXSVC010000010.1, read on the forward strand.
CCCCTTTCTTTTGTTTTATAATGTATTCAGAAAATACAGTTGCTATACCTCCAGATGCACATTTTTTCCGTTTTTCTTTATTTTTGGTCCAGGTAGCATAGCATTTTATAGGTGATTTAAATTCAAACTCACAGTTATTTGGACATGATTTAATGCAGAGATTGCAATGTATACATTTTTTGTAGTCTATAGTGGGGTGTAATATTCCTATTGAATCATTTTGCATTGTAATGCAATGGCATGGACATGCATTGATACAGGCATAGCAGCCTGTACATTTTTCTTTTGGACAAATAATCATGTAGCTTATATACTAATTTTTTTATCTTTTAATTGTATGATTTTGAATACCCATAAGAGCAAACAATATAGAATAAACCAAATAATACCTTTTAATGTAAAAATAAACAGGTATGTGATTTTATTACTTATATTATCTATGTGAATTACTTCATAGGGAAGTAGATATGTTACCCCAAATGCTATTAGAGAGAATAATGTAGGTTTGATGAAAGCGATAAACATCTTCTGTCGGTTTAATTTGAGTATTTTCTGGTAATAGGCTACATAATAAGAACCTATTACTATAATGACATATATAAAATAACCGATTACAGCAGAACCTACTCCATAGTGTTTACAGAGTAATGCATTTATTATCATTGAGATTATGCATGATGTAGCAGAAATATATACTAATACTTTCGTTTTTCCATAAGCTAATATTAAGCTATTTCCGGGAGTTGTATGGATTTGTATAAGAACAGTTACACACCATAGTATTAGCCAAATGTACAAGTATTGATACTCTATTCCCACATATGCAGAGATAATTTGTTTAGCTCCTAATATAAAAGGAATACATAATATATTGGCTAAAATGGTGGTAATAGTTGTTCCCTTATATGCGAATTTCTCTATTTCATCTTGGTTCTTTTGGGCAATTAACTCAGAACTTTTAGGTAAAAATATTCCGGTCAAAGTACCTCCAACCACAATAATAAACAATGGTATGACTTCTATAATCCGATATTCTGCTGCTATATCGGCAGCATTGCTTGCAAGCATTCCTAATATTAACGGACGGGATTGTGTCGCTGTAACTTGAAATAGAGATAATGCAAATAATGAGAGGCTATACATTAATACGATTTTGAAATCGTTCCAATAAAATTTTATTTTAAAATTATCGATTAAATTATCTTTTTTACATTTATATGCATAAGGGATTAATAGAAGTGCTACTATTAAATTAAAGAAAAAGAAATAATTAGTTAAGCCTATATTGAAGAATAGGGTAGCAATAATCAAAATGGCTTTTAAGACAGAGATGATGCATTGTATCTGTTGGGTATAAGCCATTTGTTTATCTGCAACCAATAATTGATTGTACGATGTTGTTACCCATGTCAATAATGAGAAGAGAGCAAGAATAATTAAGCAGAGTCTAAGTGTGAGAAATTGCTCATGAGTGATGTTGAATAATCCTTCTCCCCAAATAGCTATTGCCAATAGACCTATAGTGTTAATTAGAGATATTAACATGTAGAATGTCGTATTTGAGTGTGCTACGCGATAGATTAAATTTATTTTTCCTTCTGTTTTCCACTGTGAGTAGAACTTAATCGCTCCTGTGTTCATTCCCAAATCCAGAAGATGCATATATCCATTGCAAGCTGTAGCAAGTGAGAGTACTCCATAGTCTGCCTGTCCCCATACACCTAACAGTAAGGGTACGGAGATAAAATTTATAATAGCATTAAGTATCTTAGATAATGTACTCCAGAAAAAAGAGGATATGTAATAATTGGATTTCATCTCAACTTTCTATTGCATTGATCAAATAAGCCATGGAGTCGATCCGATCTTTTTCTAAGATGCATTTAATTGGATCATATTTGATTTTTTGTGTAATATCTTTGTGGGGTGTGTATATTCTTTCTTGTAATTGATAGTGTTCTAAAAGATCATAAATTCGGGAATTTTGCGATTTATTATCATCATTATTAAAACGGAGAAATTCTATAAAATCAATAGAGAGATTGATACTGATAGCCGTAGCATGGAATGAATCTGTACATACTAATTCAGCATGCTGAATTAGCCAAACAAACTCTTTGGGCCCTGCATTTGTATATACGATGCTTCCTTCGATATTAAAATTTCTGTTCTCTGCAGATTGGATAATAATAAGGCTTTGAATCCCGGTTCGCTCTTGTATATCTATTATTTGAGGTTCATAATTATCTCGGTTTCCAATAAGATAACAAAGTATATATTTCTGAGGAGTAACAAACTCTATAACTGCATTCTGGGCAAATGTAATCCAATCCTGAGGTGTTAACAGGAATGTTGGATCTAGTACATTAGCGATATCTTGTCTGTTAAGGAGTTTACCTATAAGGTCACAACCTGTTTTTTCCCGTAGTCCGATGTGATCAAATAATGATATATGCTTTTTATATAATTCAATTTTATTTTTAGGAAGTTCTTTTACTCCAATACTGGAGGCATATGCTATTCTTTTATTTGAACTGGCAAAATTTAGTAGGTAAAATTCACTTAAATGGAAAGGGTTCCATATCTGGTCACTCCCTGTGATAAAGATGGGATAGTTTTTTAGTAAAGCTTTATATTGTTTCCGGGTATATACATGTTTTATTGATATATCTTCCTGAATGAATTTGAGAATTTTTTTTTGTTTTAAATCGTTTATGGCTTTTACTGATTTTATCGTTTCTTCAAAGTTGAAAAAGGATAGTACATATCTGAGGTGAGCTTTCCAGGAAAAATTATTTGAATTAAATGCTGCTATTAAGTCACACGGATATCCTAACTCTTTGATTTTTTTATATAATGCATAAACTTGAACATTTGTTCCATAGTTTTTGCTTCCATACCAGGTTATTAAACCTATGTTTTTTTTCATGTTGTTATTTTATTAAAGTAATATCCAGATTTTATAAGCAGATATTACCATTAGAATAGTCCAAACTAAAAACAAAACTCTTTTGCTGAGTATAAAACCATATAATTTAAAATACTTGCCTATCAGATACATTAATAAAAGAATCTGAAAATAAATATTGAAATTCTGATTAGCAATGAATAGTTCTATGCTGCTGATGGAAAATAAGCAAAGTATGAAGGTGCTCAAATGTTTTTTAGGTACTTTCTCAAGACTGGTATTCATACCTGGGAGAAGTAATAAAAATAGGAGCCAATCCATCGGAACCTGATATCTTAAACAGAATGTATAAATTGATGGGTGTAAATAACTTTCGGAAAATAGATCTTGTTTTAAAGATAATCTTATTATTAAATAACTGATAAAAAGGATAATTATCCATATTGTAATATTGTATGATTTACTTGGTGCTTTTTTTGTGTTTAAGTATCCCAAAAGCAACATGAGTGAACCGGTTGTCATGATAGAGGCAGAGTATTCAATGAGGATTGTTTGGGGGATAAATAAATACCAAAAATAAATAGCAATAAGTGCCAATGTTAGAATGAATAACCCGGCAATATTATGATTTATATAATTCATGGAGTGTGGTCACCCTTTATTTGAATGTTGTTAAATCCGTTTATCTTCCTTTATACATACCTTCATAGTACTTCTCATACTCCCCTGAAGTAATATTATCCATCCAATCCTGGTTTTCTAAATACCATCTTACCGTTTTTTCAATTCCCTCTTCAAATTGTAAACTTGGTTCCCAACCCAGCTCATTTTTTAATTTGGTAGAATCGATGGCATAACGAAGGTCGTGTCCTTTACGATCGGTAACATACGTAATCAGGTCAAGTGAATGGCCTTTGGGATTTCCCAGTAAGCGATCTACGGTTTCGATGATAACCTTGATGATGTCTATGTTTTTCCACTCATTAAATCCGCCAATATTATAAGTTTCGGCAATTTTTCCTTGGTGGAAAATGATATCGATAGCACGTGCATGATCTACCACATACAGCCAGTCGCGTACATTTTCACCTTTACCATATACTGGCAATGGTTTTCTGCAACGAATGTTATTGATGAATAGTGGAATTAGTTTTTCCGGAAATTGATACGGACCGTAATTGTTACTACAGTTGGTTACAATTGTCGGCATACCATATGTGTCGTGAAAAGCACGTACGAAATGATCCGATGAAGCTTTTGACGCTGAATAGGGGGAATGTGGATCATATTTTGTTGTTTCGGTAAAGAATGTACCGTCAAACTCTAATGTTCCATATACTTCATCGGTTGATATGTGATAAAAACGTTTGCTTTGATAGCCATCTTCAGAATTTTCCCATAATAACTTGGCAGCTTGTAGTAAGGAGAGGGTTCCCATTACGTTGGTTCTTGCGAAAGTAAACGGGTCTTTAATACTTCTGTCTACATGGCTTTCGGCTGCCAAATGAATAACTCCGTCTATCTGGTATTGGTTGAACAATTCCATTATCCTGTCGAAGTCGCAGATATCTGCTTTCACGAATGTATAGTTTGGAGCGTTTTCGATGTCCTTCAAATTAGCTAAATTGCCGGCATAGGTCAGTTTGTCGAGGTTGATGATATGATAATCAGGATACTTATTTACGAACAAACGTACTACATGGCTACCGATAAATCCGGCTCCGCCGGTAATCATTATATTTCTTTTGAATGTCATGGTGTTATGCTTCTAATTCGTTAATACATTTGATAAGCGAATCTTTCCAATGAGGAATGGTTATGTTAAAAGTCTCTTTTACTTTGCTTTTATCTAAAACGGAAAAATGCGGGCGTTTTACTTTACTTGGAAATTCATTACTGTGACAGGGCTGAATATCGCATGTGTGGTTGCTTAATGCAGCTATTTCTTTAGCAAAATCATACCATGAACATACGCCTTCATTACTAAAATGATAGATACCCTGTTTGGCTAATTGATTTTCATTTATAATTTTGATTATGAGTGCAGCCAGGTCTCCTGCATAAGTAGGAGTACCTACCTGATCGAATACGACTTTTAGTGTATCGCGTTCTTGGGTTAGCCGTTGCATTGTTTTTACGAAATTGTTACCGAACATCGAATATAACCAGGCAGTACGAAATATGAGGTAGTGGCATCCGGATTCCAGAATAGACTGTTCACCTGCTAATTTTGTTTTTCCATATATTCCTAATGGATTGGTATCCCATTCTTCCTGACAGGGAGTGTTTTTATCCCCTTGAAATACATAATCAGTAGAAATGTGAATTAGAGTTGCATCTATTTCTTTGGCGGCAATTGCCAGGTATTTTACTGCCAGGTTATTGATTAGATTTGCTGTTGCTTCGTCCTCTTCGGCTTTGTCTACATTAGTATATGCAGCACAGTTTACTATAACATCCACCTGATTATTTATTGTTATTCTTTGTATGGCGGCTAAATCGGTGATGTCTAGTTCTGCTACATCGGTAAATATGTAATGATCGGAGCTTCTTGCGGACACTCTACGCATTTCGTTACCCAATTGTCCGTTGGCTCCCGTCACAAGTATATTCATTCTTAATACAGTTTTTCATCGTAATTAAAGAGCCATTCGCTATCTTTCAAGCAGGAATGGGCTTTGTCTTTTTCTGAGAGAACCACATCGTTTGCCGGTATTTTCCAATTGATTTCCAGAGCGGGATCATTCCATGCCAGAGCACCTTCGCTTTGTGGTGAGTAAAAGTTGTCACATTTATATTGGAAAATAACCTCTTCGCTCAATACACTAAACCCATGTGCAAACCCACGGGGTATAAAAAACTGGCGATGGTTTTCCTCCGTCAATTCCACAGCCACATGCTGTCCGAAAGTAGGGGAACCTTTGCGGATATCTACGGCAACATCCAGTACTGCACCTTTTATCACACGTACCAGTTTGCTCTGTGCAAAAGGAGGTTTCTGATAATGCAACCCGCGAATTACACCATAACCGGATTTGGATTCATTATCCTGAACAAACGTCGTTTTACAGATCTTTTCTTCAAACTCTCTCTGATTGAAAGATTCGAAAAAGTAACCACGCTCATCTTTAAAAAGACGTGGCTCGATAATGACTACGCCTTCTATGGAAGTCTTTATTATATTCATAATTTGATAGGAAAAGTATACGATTTAAAAGAGAAATATAAAGGTGTACATTTTTGTGTGACAAGAATGTACATTATTACACTGCAAAAGTGTACACTCTTGTTATACAAAAATGTACATTCTTATATCAGTTGATATTCAATGCTTTAACTCGTCTATTACTTTCAGTAAATATTGCCCGTACTGATTCTTCAGCATCGGCTTTGCCAGTTCCTGCATTTTATCTGCCGTTATCCAGCCTTGACGTAATGCAATACCTTCCAG